>DATHIE010000480.1:0-2255 GCA_035316905.1 Chryseolinea sp.
CGAATTTCCTAAATGCCTGAGTAAGGGTTGTATCTGCAAAGGAGCTGGCTTTGGGATTTATCATATGCCTCCGGAGCTCATGTAAGATTTCCTCTGGAAACACACTTTCCCAGAGTATTGGGACCAGCAAATCTGTGAAAGTAGACTTCCATTGATCTCCATGGGGGTCAACTTTGTTCCCGTATTCGAGGTAGACCCTGAGGTGCGCCACCTCATGGACATAGGTGACCAGGAAAAGGTATTGATTGAGGTCGTTGTTGAGCGTAATCCTGGGATGGTTTTTTGTACGCCGGCTTGTAAAGTCCCCGACCTTTGTCTGTCGGCTCTTAGTTATCTTAAGTTCAAAGGGGCTTTGTTTCCATAAAGTAAAACAATACTCCAGTGCCGAAGCTGGAACATGCGTTTGCAATATGGTAAAAACCCGCTCTGAAGTCATATAAAAACAAAAAAGGCTTTAGTTGTCTAAAGCCTTCTCAACAATCCTAAAGGATTTCTTACTGTACTCCAGTGGTGTCAGTAGTAGTAGCCGTAGTGTCAGCAACGCTGTCCATAGGAGCTACTACTTCTTCAGTAGCAGGAGTTTCAGCAGTTTCAGCTTTCTTGCCACAAGCAACAAACGCCATAGCGAAGCCAACAACAGCTACAAATGCAATAAATTTTTTCATAGTTTACAGGTTTTAGAAAATTCACCGCAAATATAGCAGTATTATAGAACTCCGGTCGTAGGGGGTAATAAAATTTATTTTTTGCGAAATATTAACCTAAGCGGAACACCCTCAAATTCAAAGTTTTCCCTGAGCTTATTTTCGAGGAAACGCTCATATGACGGTTGAATGTACTGGGGAAGGTTACAAAAGAACACAAACGATGGAAATCGGGCTGTTACCTGGGTAATGTATTTTATGTTGACGTGCTTACCCTTAATCGAGGGAGGCGGGTGACTTAGTATCTCGGGTAGTAACACATCATTTAGCTTATGCGTTGGCACTTTCTTCGTCTTACTATCAAAGACCTGGACCGCTTTTTCAACTACCTGAAATATCCTCTGCTTATTGAGTGCCGAAGCGAAAATGATGGGCAGATAATCAATAGGTGCTAATGTTTCCAGAATTTCCGTCTTGAACTTATCAGATGTCTTGGAATCCTTTTCAATGAGGTCCCACTTGTTCACCATCAATACCATTCCCTTGCCTTGTCGTTCTGCCAGGTTGATGAGGTTAACATCCTGAGCTTCTATTCCACGCTCAGCGTCAATAACGACTATACATACATCACTCTCTTCCAATGCGCGTAACGAACGTAATACAGAATAGAATTCTATGTCCTCCTTTACCTTTGCTTTTTTCCGAACTCCTGCGGTATCGATCAGGATAAAGTTTTTCCCATACATTTTGTAGTGAGAGTGAATAGCATCGCGCGTTGTTCCAGCTTCATCGGTAACGATACTCCTGTCTGTTCCGAGCAGCGCGTTCAACAATGATGACTTGCCTACGTTAGGTCGACCAAGTATAGCTATCTTAGGTATGCCCGCATTAGGATCCTCAACACCTTCAGTTGGAAATGTTTTAATGAGCTCGTCCAAAATCTCGCCTGTACCCCCACCGTTCTCCGCAGATACCGGGTAAACTTCGCCAAGACTTAAACCATAAAATTCGGAAGCAGCCATCGCCTTATCAGGTGTATCCGCCTTATTCGCCGCAATGAATATCGGCTTTTTACTTGTGCGAAGGAGATTGGCAAACTCTTTGTCAAATCCTGTAAGTCCATCCTTACAGTCAACCATAAAGATCACCGCAGAGGATTCGTCGATTGCAAGCTTTACCTGTTTACGGATCTCCGATTCAAATTTGTCTTCCGAGCCCGTCACATATCCACCGGTATCAATAACAGTAAAGAACTTCCCACACCATTCGGCATAGCCATAATGACGGTCCCGTGTAACGCCAGGCTTATTATCCATAATAGCCTCCCGCTTTTCGACAAGGCGATTAAAGAATGTTGATTTGCCTACATTAGGGCGTCCTACTATCGCTACAATATTTGCCATTATTCAGAAATACTTTTGAAAACAAATTGACAAGATTCCGTCCGGGGCCGCGAAGATAACAAAATTACAGCTATAACTTGTTCTCATCCTCTCGAAACGGAAAGGCATTCAATGCACTTGAGAAAGCGCTACAGAACAATTTCGGTATTCCCTTAAGTGAAACACAATAATGTTTCGTCTACCTCAACTTGTAGAAAACTTCCTAGAG
>DATHIE010000481.1:0-2768 GCA_035316905.1 Chryseolinea sp.
AAGAATGAGCCCGTGAAAGTTTATGCGGGTGAGAGCGCGCTCGCGTCGGTTGTGCAGATGGATACCATCGACCTTGTCCTTACTGCGCTTGTTGGTTATTCAGGATTGAAGCCAACCATCAAGGCAATCGAAGCCGGCAAATCAATTGCCTTGGCAAATAAGGAAACGCTTGTTGTGGCTGGTGAGTTGATAACGCAGCTTGCAAGGGAAAAAGGGGTAAATATTTATCCTGTTGATTCAGAGCATTCGGCCATATTTCAATGCATGATGGGTGAGTTCCATAATAAGATCGAGAAGATTGTATTGACTGCGTCAGGAGGTCCATTCAGGGGAAAGAAGAAGAGTGATCTGCAATCTATCACGAAAGGTCAGGCGCTTAAACATCCGAACTGGACGATGGGGGCGAAGGTCACTATTGATTCCGCGTCGCTTATGAACAAGGGCCTGGAGGTAATTGAGGCAAAGTGGCTGTTTGGACTTAGCGCGCAACAGGTGGAGGTCGTAGTCCATCCTCAGTCAATAATTCATTCCCTGGTTCAATTTGAGGACGGTTCAGTGAAAGCTCAGTTAGGCGTTCCTGATATGCGTTTGCCGATCCAGTTTGCGCTATCCTATCCAAATCGATTGAAATCCGATTTTCCGCGGTTTGATTTCACAAATTACCCGACCCTCACATTCGAAAAACCGGATACGGAAACTTTTCGTAATCTTGCGCTGGCGTTTGAAGCCCTGGAACGGGCCGGAAACATGCCTTGTGTCCTAAATGCGGCCAACGAAGTAGCTGTGGCCGAATTTTTGAAGGATAGGATCGGATTCCTCGAAATGTCAGATGTAGTGGAAAAATGCCTGGAAAAAATGCATTACATAAAAACCCCGGCGTACGATGACTACGTTAACACTGACAAAGAGACACGAATCAGGGCTTTTGAACTAGTTAATCGATAATTGGGTATAGAGGTATAAGGTATAAGGGGAAATTATAGAGGTTTGGGCTGATAAGTTCACTAAATCTCCAAATCGTAAAATAAAGAGAGAATGGATTGGATGATCATGTTGGCTCAGCTTTTACTGAGTCTGTCGTTTTTAGTTGCTGTTCATGAAATGGGCCATTTGCTGGCAGCCAAGTACTTTGGAATGCGGGTTGAACAGTTTTCTATCGGATTTCCCCCAAAGATCTGGTCTTTCAGGAAAGGCGAGACTGAATACGCCCTAAGTGCAATTCCCCTGGGAGGATACGTTAAGATTTCCGGAATGATTGATGAATCGCTGGACACGGAGGCTATGAAGCTGCCGGCCCAGCCCTGGGAATTCCGCGCGAAACCGGCGTGGCAGCGCCTGATCGTCATGCTGGGAGGAATATTTGTCAATGTTGTAGTCGGGGTGATGATCTTCATCGGACTAACATATGCCCTGGGAGATACCTACATATTAAAGGACGAAGTCAATAACAATGGCGGCTTCGACGTCGGACCTATCGGACAAAGTATTGGTCTTAAGACTGGAGATAAGATTGTCAAGATAAACGGTCAGGATTTTAAGTATTTGGAGGAAATCATTCACCTTCAAACCCTGCTTAGCACTGATGGTACGTACACTGTGGAGCGCAACGGAGAGATCATTAATATTCCCATTCCCGCCGATTTTATTCAAAAGTTCAATAAGAAATCAAGTCCAGATAACTTCTTAGGATTGCGTTTTCCGCCTGTTATTTTTAAGGTTGTTGACAACACTGTGGCCAGCCGAATGGGACTTCAGAAAGACGACAAGATATTAGAAGTAAACAACACCCCTATTCAGTATAATGACGAGCTTATTTCGATCGTACAGGCACAGCGGAAGGATTCGGCAAATTCGAAATCCGACAGCATATCATTTAAGGTGTTGAGGGGTGGTCAGACGTTGACATTTAAGGCAAAATTCAAGGGAGAGAAAGGTGTCGGTTATTATCCAAGTGGGCCCAGCAAGGAATTCCAAGACAAAGCCGAACAGGTGATAACATACGGATTTTTCGAATCCATCCCGCGTGGTACTGAGCGTGCATTCACTACGTTGGCTGTCCAGGTGAAAGCTTTCGGAAAGATCATCACCGGTACATTATCGCCCAAGGAGTCGTTGTCTGGACCAATTGGAATCATGCAGGCGTTCGGCAATGAATGGGACTGGTCAAGATTCTGGTCGTTGACCGGTGTGTTATCTCTTGTATTAGCATTCATGAACCTTCTTCCGATCCCTGCATTAGACGGCGGACACGTGATGTTCTTAAGTTATGAGATCATTTCAAGAAGAAAACCATCCGATAAATTTTTAGAGACAGCGCAGAAGATAGGTATGGTGTTCCTGCTCGCGCTGATGGTATTTATTTTTGCGAACGATATCATTAAGTTGTTTTAGGTCACACAAGCTTTGGCGGATAGTTGTGCCGCCCTTACTTCGGCCCCAACGATGTCCAACTTCGCCGGATGATGAACGCGTTTCGCAATCCCTTCACGTTTAATATTTCCCAACCCTGAAGCGGTGACATTATTGTACCTCCTGGTGCAACCCTGGGTATAGACGCATATCGGTTTGCGCGTCAGGCGTAATGAAATTATATCGATGTAAATCATTCTGGCGCGCAACGTGACCTAATTCCCGGGTTAGATTTTCGTAGGAAAATGTCGAACTCTGAAGCGTGCACAACCAACGATAATTTCATATATTGATTGAAGAAAAATCCCATCGTAGCGATGTGAAGGCGAGGAAGGCTTTCCCTAAATACGGCGGGCAAT
>DATHIE010000482.1:0-17106 GCA_035316905.1 Chryseolinea sp.
AATCGGTACTTATAACCCCCTTACGGTACCGGCCACAATTGAGCTCAATGATGAACGGGCATTCAGTTGGTTGATGAATGGCGCGCAGCCTTCAGACACGGTAAAAGCAATGTTATCTTACCGGGGAATCATGCTTAAAAAGCATTTGCAAATCGGTGTTATCAAGGGAGCTTTGACCCAGGAGCAGGCAGACACTAAGCTTGCGGCGTGGTTGAAGGACAAAGATGAAAAGATTGTTGCCAAGCACAGCAAAGTTACTCAGTCTAAGGAAGCTGATGTCAAAGCAAGAAAGGCAGCAGAAACCAAGATCAAAGAAGCTCGCGCTGAAGCAATACGTAAAAAAGCTGAGGTTGCAGCTAAGAAAGAAACGGAACAACCTGCGGGAGAAGCAGAAGCCCCCGCGGCGGAAGCAACTGAGCAGGCATAACCTGTTGCGAACAAAATTAGAATGCCAATGCGTTACTTATGCATTGGCATTTTTCATTTAATACTTATGGAAATCAGCGCCTGCTTTAATATCGGGTACGTTGTAAAGACACATGGTCTGAAAGGTGAAGTTACTATTTCCCTTAATGCATACTCTGTTGACGACCTTTCTTCCCTTCCGAAGGTATATCCCCTATTTATTGAGTTCAATAACAGCCTCGTCCCTTATTTCATACAATCAATTTCAGAGAGCGGAACAAAAGCATTTGTAAAATTCGAAGACGTCACCACGATCGAAGAAGCGTCTAAACTCGTAAAGCGATCATTGTATCTGCAGAAAGAAGCACGGCCAAAAGCACCGCGTGGTGAATTCTATGATGATGAAATCATTCATTTTGCTGTCACTGATGAAGTGTTGGGTCCGTTGGGTAATATTGTTGAAGTTATCCAGGCAGGGCCCAATCGCCTGCTTGTCCTTGATCACGATGGAAAAGAGATAATGATTCCCGTAAACAGTCCTTTTATTAAGCGTGTTAACAAAAGCAAAAAGGTCATTACTGTGAGTCTTCCGGAAGGGTTTTTAGATATTTAGATTATGCATCTGGACATTATAACCTGCTTGCCACGACTGATAGAAAGCCCGTTCTCAGATTCGATCTTAAAACGCGCTCAGGCGAAGGGACTTGTCACTGTCAACATAATTGATTTGCGGCAGTATGCTACAAACAAACACAGAACCACGGATGACTATGCTTTCGGCGGTGGCGCGGGGATGGTAATGATGATCGAACCCATTGATAACTGTATCTCCTATTTGAAATCTCAGCGAACGTACGATGAAATAATCTACACTAGCCCGGACGGATCAAGGTTTACCCAATCGATGGCGAATGAGCTAAGCCTCAAAAAGAACCTCATTTTGCTCTGTGGCCATTATAAAGGCGTAGACGAAAGAGTCCGGGAGCATTTGGTGACCCGGGAAATCAGCATTGGTGATTATGTACTCTCTGGTGGAGAACTCGCCGCCGCGGTCCTCGCTGATGCGGTTATCCGACTCATTCCGGGCGTCCTGTCGGACGAAACCTCCGCCCTAAGCGACTCATTCCAGGACGGCCTGATAGCTCCTCCTGTTTACACCCGTCCGGCCGAGTACAAAGGCTGGCAGGTACCTCAGGTGTTGCTTTCCGGCCATCAGGCAAACATTGAAGAATGGAGGCATGACCAGTCCATTGAAAGGACAAAAAAAAGGCGGCCAGATTTGGCTTGAAAACCCCTGACAGACCGTTTATGACAATATTCTAAAATTACAGCTTCGCTATTTTCATTTCTTTCCCTACATTTGCAGTCCAATTTTCAAACCATCGAGTTATGGCCGATCTAATCAAACTAGTTGAACAGGAATATGCTAAAGCGCGTGAAAAACACCCTGCCTTTAAGCCTGGTGATACAGTAAATGTTCACGTTAAGATAAAAGAAGGTAATAAAGAGAGGATTCAGCAATTTCAGGGAACGGTAATCGAACGGAGAGGCCCTGGTACTAACGGAGAATCCTTTACTGTCCGTAAGATTTCGAATGGCGTCGGTGTTGAGCGTATCTTCCCTATTGTATCTCCTACGATTGACAAGATCGAGCTTATTAAGGGAGGTAAAGTTCGCAGGGCGAAGCTATACTACCTCAAAGGCAAACAAGGTAAAGCGGCGCGTATCAAAGAGCGGATCTAACGAGTGCTATCAACAAAATGAAAGCAATAGAAAAGCCACCCTGTTGGGTGGCTTTATTTTTTTGTTACCGCCTGTTTTTGATAGCTCTTGTATACGATTGAAAGGTCCCAAAAACCTCGAAATTTGAGCAAATTAGCATACTATCAAATAATTAATAACTTTGTCCCCTCGCTTAAAAAACCAACTATGGCAAGAAATATCGCAGACCTCCTGGGCAAGGATTCAGACTACCTGCTCAAACACAAAAGCAAGACAATATCAAAGGACCAGTTACACACACCTAATCCGGATTTTGTAGATAAAATCTTTGTTCAGACAAGCCGTAACACTCAGGTCTTGCGAAGTCTGCAGGCTCTTTTCGGATCGGGCCGTCTTGCTAACACAGGTTTTGTATCCATTCTTCCAATTGACCAGGGCATAGAACATAGCGCCGGCGCTTCGTTCGCTAAGAACCCTGCTTATTTCGATCCTGAAAACATCGTAAAGCTTGCAATAGAAGGAGGCTGCAACGCAGTTGCTACTACTTTTGGTGCGCTGGCGATGAATTCTCGAAAGTACGCTCACAAAATTCCGTTTATTGTAAAGATCAATCACAACGAATTGCTGACTTATCCAAACAAGGCTGATCAGATTATGTTTGGATCTATAAAGGATGCCTGGAATCTCGGCGCTGTTGCCGTGGGAGCAACAGTCTACTTTGGTTCAGACAATTCAACGCGTCAGATCGTTGAAGTAGCACAAGCATTTGAGCAGGCTCATGAACTGGGAATGGCTACTATCCTTTGGTGCTATACGCGAAATAATGCTTTTAAGACAAAAGAAGGAGTAGACTACCACACTTCGGCTGACCTTACCGGGCAGGCGAATCATTTGGGTGTTACTATACAGGCCGATATTATCAAGCAAAAGCTTGCTACTAACAACGGAGGTTATAAAGCTCTCAATACTGGTGGAAGTAGTTATGGAAAGCTAGACGAAAGGATCTATTCCGAACTTACCTCAGATCACCCAATAGATTTGTGTCGCTATCAGGTGGCCAATTGTTTTATGGGACGCGCAGGATTGATCAGCTCAGGCGGCGAGTCCAAAGGCGACAGCGATCTTGCAGATGCAGTCCGCACAGCCGTTATCAACAAACGCGCAGGTGGTATGGGTCTAATTTCCGGCCGCAAAGCTTTCCAACGTCCCCTAAAGGAAGGCGTTGAAATTCTCAATGCTGTGCAGGACGTTTATCTGGATAAAGCTATCGACCTGGCATAATTTTATTATTGGAGCCGATGGACTATCTTGTTCGTCGGCTTTTGTTTTTTAAAAGGTTTCAACTATGTCTTGGTTCAAACGAAGTGACAAAGGAATTTTAACACCTACAGAATCAAAACGTGAAGTACCGGATGGTCTTTGGTTTAAATCACCTGCAGGAAAAATAGTCCATACACGAGAACTGAAGAATAACGCCTACGTTGTTCCTGACGAAGATTACCATGTACGCATCGGCTCTGAGGAATACTTCGAAGTGCTCTTCGATGAAAACAAATTCACAGAATTGGATGCCAACATGGAATCGGCCGATCCACTAAAATTCAAAGACACGAAACCATATCCCAAGCGAATCAAAGAAACGCAGGAGAAATCTGATCTCAAGGATGCTGTGCGTACAGCGTTTGGTAAGATGAACGGCATCGAAATTACGATTGCCTGTATGGATTTCAGTTTTATCGGTGGCTCTATGGGATCCGTTGTAGGTGAAAAGATCGCGCGGGCAATGGATCACAGCCTGAAGCAAAAGAAGCCGTTTCTTATGATATCCCGTTCTGGCGGCGCGCGCATGATGGAAGCAGGTTTGTCCTTGATGCAAATGGCAAAAACAGCCGCCAAGATTGCCCTCCTTGATCAGGCAAAGGTTCCTTATATATCCTTATTGACGGACCCTACAACGGGAGGCGTAACCGCATCGTATGCGATGCTTGGCGACTTCAACATTGCTGAGCCAGGTGCTTTGATTGGCTTTGCCGGACCCAGGGTTATCCGCGAAACGATCGGCAAGGATCTGCCGAAAGGTTTCCAAAGCGCTGAGTTCGTATTGGAGCATGGTTTCCTCGATTTTATTGTGGATCGCCGGAATCTCAAAAGCAGATTATCGACGCTGCTCCGAATGCTTCAACAATAGTCCGATTACGAACGATTTTTTTCCTTTCCGGACATCCTGATGTTCCCATAGCTCCATTCGCGGGCTTCCTGACGGTTCTTACGTGGCATAGGGATTGACATCTGAACAAGTCCAAATCCGTCTGATCTCATGTTTAAAAACTATTTCAAAGTTGCTTTCCGAAGCCTAGTAAAACAAAAGGTATACACTTTCATAAACGTCCTGGGACTTTCCGTGGGAATTGCGAGCTGTCTTCTTATTACAATGTTTGTCGTTGATGAGTTTTCATACGACAAGTTCCATAAGGACGCAGCCAACATTTATAAGATCGTCCTCGAAAGGAAGTATCCCAATCACGTCACGAACTACGCAGTGATACCTCACTCTTATGCGGATGTTATCGTTCAGGATTTTCCAGAAGTGCAACAAACGGTAAAGATGGCTGGCGCGATCAACAATGTGCTTGTTAATTACGCCAACGAGCAGCAGGAGGTAAAGCAGTTTGAAGAAAACTTCATCATGGCTGCTGACTCCAACTTCTTTGACGTCTTCAGCATCAAGCTGCTACAAGGCGATCCAAAAAAAGTGTTGATAAAACCAACGGATATGGTGGTGACCGAAGAGACTGCACGAAGATATTTTGGGGATTCACCGGCAATTGGAAAAACACTCAGGATTTTCAACCAGGACTTTTCAATAACCGGCGTCTGCGAAAATGTTCCGGAGAACTCTCATTTTAAATTCGACTTTCTCGGGAAATGGACTGATGAATTTTTTGCAGGTGGGTTGAGAACAAATTTTACAACCTTCAGTGCTCACGTTTATCTTGTTTTAAAACCGGGGGCCGATCCCAAAGCACTGGAAGCAAAATTTCCCGCTATGGTCGATAACTATGCAGCGGCGCAGATTGAGCAAGACCTTGGGAAATCCTGGGAAGATTATAAAAAGGAGGGCAATGGCTATCGATATTTTCTTCAGCCTTTGACATCCATTCATCTCGACCCATTGAATGTTGAAGCTAAAATGAGGCCTGGAGGAAATATTAATTACGTGTACTTTCTTATCAGCATCGCCATACTTATTCTGGTCATTGCTTGTATAAACTTCATGAACCTTGCAACTGCAAGATCGGCTGAACGTGCGCGTGAGGTTGGTGTTCGGAAAACCATGGGCTCACTAAAGGGACAACTTATATCTCAGTTTTTAGTGGAGTCCATCCTGATTAGCCTCATCGCTACGGGGTTGGCTATTGGCTTTGCACAGATAGCCCTACCGTATTTTAATGACCTCGCAGGAAAGAATCTCACCTTTACGTTCTCACCTCTGTTCGTTGGCGGCCTTCTGGGAGTTGCGCTTTTTGTGGGATTTATGGCCGGAAGCTATCCAGCATTTGCCTTGTCCTCTATACAACCTATTCTGGTGATGAAGGGTAATTTCTCGGGTAACTCAAAAGGATCGTGGCTACGTAACGGACTCGTCGTGTTCCAGTTTTTTATTTCCATTGTCCTCATCGTGGGAACAATGGTAGTATCACGGCAAATGAAATTCATGCACAATAAATCGCTTGGCTACGATAAAGAACAGATTGTTGTTATTGAACGAGCATTTGCGTTAGCGGAACAAACTCAAACTTTCGTTGACGAAGTGAAGCGGATACCCGGCGTGGAACGCGCATCCTCCTCTTTTTCCCTTCTCGGAAGGCAGGGGGATTTTTTCGGAGCTCAATTCATTCCCGAGGGCTCGTCGGAAATTCTTACAACAAAAAGTATGGGAATCGATGATGGGTTTGCTGAAACAATTGGATTCGAATTTATCGTAGGACACGGCTATTCAGAAGAAACGAACGATTCTCTTTCAATCATACTCAACGAGACTGCGGTGAAAACAATGGAGATCAAAGATCCCATTGGAAAAAAGCTTAAACAGATTCAACGAACGCCTCAAGGATCTGTTGAAGTATTCTATACGATCATCGGTGTGATTAAAGATTTCAATTTTCAGTCTCTTCGGGATCCGATTACACCCCTCACCATTCAGAGTGTCGAAAGTTTTGGTGGTGGTGCAGCTTATGTGGTCGCAAGAGTAAAAGGCAGCGAACTCACCACAATAGTTGACGAAATTGAAGCCAAGTGGAAAGCTTTAGTACCGGAACAATTATTCAAGTTCGTATTTCTCGACCAAAATCTGATGGCCCAGTATGAATCAGAAAAGCGAGCCGGGCAGGTGTTTGCTATTTTTTCAAGCCTGGCTATAATCATTGCATGCGTTGGACTATTTGGTTTGTCCGCTTACACTGCCAGCCTTCGCACAAAAGAAATTGGCGTTCGCAAAGTTATGGGCGCATCTGTTGGAAGTATCGTGCTTCTTTTATCCAAAGAGTTTACAAAACTTATTCTTGTTGCTTTTGTATTGTCCGTTCCTATTTCATGGTACTTAATGAGCCAATGGCTTTCAGGATTTGCTTACAGAATTCAGCTTGGAGTCGGTATATATCTATTAGCGGGCGTTGTGGCGCTTCTGATCTCATGGATCACGGTAAGCTATCAATCCATTAAGGCAGCAATTGTAAATCCAATAAAGTCACTCAGAAGTGAATAACAGAGGATAGGTATAGCTACTTCTTGTTGAGCGTGGCACTGTATTCTTTCACAGTGTCAACAAAACATTTTACGTTGTCCACGGCAATATCCGGATAAAGTCCATGACCAAGGTTAGCTATGTGTTGATGGGGACCAAATGCGTCCAGCATCTTGATAGTCTCACGCTTTACATCGCGCAGGGATCCATATAAAGCGCATGGATCAAGATTTCCCTGTAAGACTTTGCTGGGAAGCATTTGCCTCGATTCCGCAATTCCCATATTCCAATCCAGGCCAATAACTTCACAGTTCAGTTTCGTCATTTCAGCTCTGGCAAAAAAAGCACCTTTGGCAAAGACTATCTTCGGCACATCTTTGATGGCATCGCATATCTTTGAAATGTAGTTCAATGAGAATTCGCTGTATTGATCCGGTGCGAGAATACCTGCCCATGAATCGAAGATCTGTACAATGTCCACCCCTGCCTTGATCTGTCCTTTGAGATAATTGATGGTACTCTCTGTAATCAATTGCAGAAGTTGATGTGACAGCACAGGCTCGGTATAAAGCATTTTCTTTGCGCGGCTGAAGGTCTTACTGCCTTTACCTTCGACCATATATGAAAAGATTGTCCAGGGTGCACCAGCGAATCCAATCAAAGGTACCCGATTGTTAAGCTCCTTCTTCGTTAGAGCGATCGCATCCAATACGTATTGTAATTCCCCGGCGCTGGCGACATGAAGACTTGAAAGGTCCTTTTGAGTTGTTATTGATTTGGGAAAGAAAGGTCCTTTATTTTCTTCCATTTCATAGTTAAGTCCCATTGCTTCCGGGATAACCAGGATGTCCGAGAATATTATAGCGGCGTCGACGTTGAGTATATCCACGGGCTGGATCGTCACTTCCGCTGCGAGTTCTGGCGTCTTTACAAGCGTTTTAAAGTCATTGGCAAGTGCTCTGACTCGCCGGTACTCTGGCAGGATCCTCCCAGCTTGTCGCATCAGCCATACCGGGGTCCGTTCATTTATTTTACCCTTTGCTACTTTCAGTAACAGATCATTTTTCAAGGCCATAGAAATAACTCCAATTGGTCAAATCGGGCGCAACGTAAGTATTTCAATCCTGTTAACCTGATTTTGCGCCGCGAAATGTTTGGTCGGTATAAAATTTTATCAAAAAAAAGGCCCCCTTAAAAAGGGGGCCTTTTATAACATTTAGATTGACTTACTGTTTCTTGAATTCATATCTAAATTCATCGGTACCGTAGGTAGTCTGAATTTTGAACACCCCAAGGCACTGATCATAAGTTCCGGTTCCTTTCAATGTTTTTCCGCCAACTGTTTGTTCAGGGAAATCGACAATTTGTCCATCCGGATCGTCAGCAGTAGGAGTAAACACAACTGTTGCTATCAACGAAGCGCCAGAGTCCCAAAAATTAGGGAAAGTGTACTTATTGGGATCCGCTCCATCCTTTGTCATTGTTATGGTATAAGGTCCATAAACACTTGAAGCATAGATTTCATTGGCTGTGTACGATCCCTGCCAATTTGCTTCGTACGGACAAAAATCCGTTACGGAGTATGTTAGCTTTTGTGCAGGATAAAACTGATTGCTGGCAAATAGACCGGCCGCAACGATGTCAGCTGCAAGAACCTTGGATCCATCCGTAAGGTTCAAGTCGCATTCAAGGTTTACCCCGAACTTATATGTCGTGAGCAGTGTGTTCACGACAGCTGGATCTTCATAATCAGAAAGACCCAATGCAGCAAGGATATCGGTGAGGTTCAATGAAACGGCAACCGACGGTCGAAGGTAATCTGCAGTCTGTGTGAAAGCAGAACCTGGAACGTTCGCGAGAAGAACCCTTTCAAAACCGCTACCGACATTTTTAAGGACATAGATGTCAAAGCTTTCGAGCGTCGATACGTCTTCTGCCAAATATTCCGCTTCAAACTCAAACTTTTCTGTTCCATCTATGATCCGAGGGAAGAACTCGGCGCCTGGGACTCCAAGGCTATAAATGTTTGTTAACATTTGTCCGCGAAGGGCCAGCACAGTGCCTTTCTTCACGTTATTCATTTGCAATGGATCCGTCGATGTATCCTCACAGGAGAACACCCCGACAGCTAAGACCATTATTATGGAGCTATATAATATCTTCTTCATAATCGTTGTTAGTTAGTTAAGTACGTCCGGATTGGTGTCCCAGAAAACTTTGTTAGTCGCATCATAATCCTTCTGCGTTGCATTGCTATTCAGGTTAACATAAATAGCCGGATATACTAAAGAACGAAGGAACGGACCAGGATTTATTTGCAGTGTTGGCTGCATATTGTCCGGCGCGCTCGTTCTCCTATAGATGTTATACGCTTCAATTCCATTGCCATAGCTTGCCGCGTAGAATTCTCTGCCTACTACTTTAACTTTATTTGCAGCTGCGTCGAACATCGCACCTACCGCATCGGTATACGCAGTCGTAGAAGGTTGCAAGTTTGCAGGAACAGTCTGACCAATTGATGTGCAGAATGCCTTTACCTCGTTGATCGACTTGGTGATTGCAGATAGAAGGAAGGTCTTTGCATTTGCATTGTCACCTTTACGAGCATAGTACTCCGCGATCATATAATCAGTAAAACTGGTCATAAAGATCGGCTCAATTCCAGCGCCGTTTCCACCTTGCCCCTCTTTTGTTACCTGGTAATA
Organism: Chryseolinea sp.; assembly: GCA_035316905.1. GTDB lineage: Bacteria > Bacteroidota > Bacteroidia > Cytophagales > Cyclobacteriaceae > Chryseolinea. The sequence goes on from DATHIE010000482.1 coordinate 9,577, forward strand.
ATCGACGTTCACGGTTGAATTAGTATCAGTGCGTCCTCCTGAAGGATACGCTCCCGTGCAAGTCAATACTTGTCCGTCGGGAGGAGTACCGCTTGCGTCGCCATGATCGCGCCCGTAGAAGCCCGGATCAAACGTACAGAACTCATAACCGCCGGTCACATAGTGGTTCGGGGGAGCACCTTCCGTACAACCAACCGATTTAGGGTCAACTGCATTAGCCCGCGCGATGCTTCCTACCTGTCGGTAGAAGTAGTACCTCCAACGAGGATCCTCTACTCCTTTTCCATCGTAGATTTCTTTCAGGAAAGAGTTACAAATGTACCCAGTCGCACTGCCTTCAGTTGGCTGATAGTATTGTCGATAAAGCGGGTGTTTTGAATATGGTACAATCGCCGTCCCGTACTTATACGTAAAGCTCGTAGACCCTGCCGCAATGCCTATTAAATTCCCTTCTGCGATGAGCGCATCAATTCGGCTGCTTGCCTCTGCAGCCCTGGCTGGAATTATTGAAAGGTTTAGCTGCGCCTTAAATTCCAGGGTATTAGCCAACCTGAGCCATGCGGCGCGGTTTCCTCCATAATAATTATCGGCACCGGCAGCCATCGCAGCACCTGCATCCGCACCAGTTTTTGCAAGCTCTGTGCGTGCTTCTCCGAGTAGTGCGATCGCTGTATTGTAAGTATTCTCACCTGGATCGGCAACTGGGTTAAAATTGCCAACTGGTCCCTGCAACGCTTCGGAGGCGGGAATTTCGCCAAACAAATCAACCAAAGTGAGATACGTGTAGGCTTTCAAAATCCTGGCAATACCTGCCTGAGTTGTAAGCTTCTTTTCGTCTAGAAGTGGCACGACAGTTTCTATGTTAACTAACACCTTTGAGTACGCCCATTCCCAAGTGTCGTCGACGTATTGCGCCTGTGCAGCGGTTTGATACCTGTAGCCAGTGGTCATCGCACGCATACGCATCAGTCTATCAGGACCAAAGTTTGTTCCTGATGGATCGACGCTGTTGCCTGACGCGTAACTGTAGAAGTCGGCAAAATCAAGCATTATGCCATTCATAATATAATTCACGTCTGCACCATCGACGCTTATTTCATTTGGGTCTACTAGATCCTGATCCAAATCGCACGAGATCGAGATCGAAAGCAAAACCAAAATTGCTCCTATTGTTTTATGTATTTTTTTCATTGTCAACTTCATTTTAGAATGTAACCTTCAGATTCACACCATAACGTTTGGAAGATGGACCTCCCAGGTAGTCGAATCCCGCACCATTACTGGCACCGAACGCCGTTCTGTCAAAGTCGGCACGTGAGTACAAAGGCGCGTTGACCGCTCTCCACCAAAGGTTGTTACCTACCAGTGAAATATTAATGCCTTTCAATTTCATCTTGGACACAATGTTTATTGGCAGGGAATACGAAAGGGAGACTTCGCGGAAACGTACGCGTGTCGCCTCATAAACACCTTTATCATCTGGGCTTCCGCCAATGATTGTGTTGTCGAAGAATACACCGGCAGTTGTCAACGGGATAGTGTTCGGAGTATATCCGGTTACTTCGCCGCTTTCGTTTGTAACTTCACGAACTCCTGGCAAAATAAGAGGGAGAGTAGGGTCGAAATCTTCAAGATCTTTCGAAACACCTCGACCGATGGTCGTCGCTGCGGAGTACGAGTATGTCTGTCCACCGTGAACATAATCCCACTGCATGCCAAAAGCCAAACCCTTCCACTGCAAGTTCACGATTGCAGATCCAAACCAGTCCGGATTGGGATCCGCAATGATTCCGATCTCGTTAGCTTGTTTGTAGTTACCTGTTTCAGTAATGATTTGTTGTCCATCAGGAGATCGTTCAGTGTATGTACCCTTAATAACGTTGAGCGGGTAGCCTTCAATGGCAAAGTTGCCAAGGTCGGTGTAGCCGTTGATGATGATTTCCTTTGAACCTTCCGGCAGCGACTCAACCATGCTCTTGTTCTTTGTAAAATTGGCTGTCAGGTCCAAGGTCCAATCAGTGGTCTTGATCGGTGTCACAGTCAAGGAACCTTCCCATCCTTTATTGGAAATTTCACCAGCATTAATGTACGTCTCAAAATATCCTGTGGCGGGATCAAGTGGCCGCTTAATGATCTGGTCTTTGGATCTCTTGTCGTAGTAAGAAACATTAAGCTTGATCCTGTTTTCAAACAACTGGCTTTCCAAACCGAACTCTGTTTCTGTCAGTAACTCAGCTCCAAGATTCGGATTGGCAAGTAATTGATTAAGGCTTGAAGTAATTACGTTTCCATTTTTATCAATCCTTCTTTGGGCGTCGAGCTCGAGAGTAGGTACTGTTCGATATGGTGTCCCAAAGTTCGCTGAGGATCCATACGCTGCGCGCAGTTTCAGGAAATCCAGAACGTTTGAAGCAAAGTTGGGGAAAGCTGCGGTAGGTAGGAAAGATACGCTTGCTCCAGGATAGAAAAGAGAACGCTGCTCCTTCTGAAGGTTAGTCGACCAGTCGTTGCGACCGGAAAGGTTTACAAAGAGCATCTCCTTGAATCCTAAGTTGGCATCAAAATAAGCACCAACAATTGCGCTTTCCTGTTTATAGTTTAGTTGAATACCCCGGTAATCTTTGGGAAGAGTTGACGTAAAGTTTCTGTGTTCTATCATCCCATAGACGACCTGTCCAAGGCTTTCGAGGCCCTCCTGAATGTATTGGTTTTCACGGTAGTTGAAACCTCCAACAATCGACAAGTCAAGCGACTCGCTGAGGTCCTTCTGGAATGCAGCCATTACTGTGTGATCGATAACGGTATTGTTACCTGTTGTAGAGCGATAAGCGCCCGGGACAAGGCTTGGGTCAAGCGATATTCCTGATCCACCCCCTTTATTGAGATGGTACGTTTGTTTTTCCGAATAGGTGTCGAATCCAAGACGGTACGTAACATTCAAATAGTCCGTAACCTTATAGTTCAGGCTCGAGCTTGAGAAGAAACGGTTGGTGACGTTAGTCTGACGCGAATTGTGTAGTACCCAATAAGGGTTAGGGATATCACCACCATTGCGATACGTTACATTAGCGTGAGTGATGGGATTCTCCCAAGGCCAGTTTGTCAAGTCAATGTTACGAGGAACGTAGAAAAGATTCGCAAAAACGGACGGACCGCCGGCAGTGTTAGATCCTTGTCCTACACCTGTTGGTGGCGACGAGAAATCCGTGCGCACAAAGTTAAATGTCGCGTTGAACGAGAGTTTGTCTGTGAGCTTAGCATTACCACCGAAAGAAAAGTTGTCCCGCTTCAAGTTGTTAAACTTGATAAAACCCTGTTCATCGAGGTGGCTATACGCAAAACTTACACCTCCTAGGTCTGTTCTTGCGCTTAGATTAAGCGAAGTAGTCGATGACGATCCCTTCTTAAAGAAGTCAGACACGTTGTTGGGTGCTGCCACTGGAACATACCCTCCGTTGTCAGCGCCAGACTGAGCAAATTCAGGATGATCAGGAAAAGTAGCGGCGTGCTCAAAATAAGGATGTCTTACACCTGTTGGCTTGCCATCAAACAAGCTACCCCAGTTACTGAAGAATTCTCCATAGGCCCCATCGAAACCATTGGCCCATTTGTTCTGATATTCTGGAATAACAGCTTCGTTGACAAAGTATGATTGACTAACAGCGCCCTCAAATCTACTACCTCCTTTAGTTGAGCCTGTCTTTGTGCTAACAAGGATCACACCGTTACGACCCTGCGAACCATACAAGGTTGTTGCACTCAGACCGCGCAACACGCTTATAGATTCGATGTTGTTAGGATCGATATCCAGGAAACGGGTAGGTGCTATGTTTCCATCGCGGAAGTCAGTGTTAATATCATTAGTGGAAGTGTTAATAGGCACACCATCAACAACCCATAGCGGTTGAGTATCACCTGTCATTGAGCTGTTACCGCGAATGTTAACGCGGGTTCCGGAGCCGGCCAAACCTGAAGAGTTCAGGACTTGAAGACCGGGTGTTCTCCCCTGCAATGCACGTCCAACGTCTGTTTCAGGTTTGTTAGCAAGGGCTGCCGAAGAGATCGTTGTCTGAGCATAACCCAGCGCTTTCTGTTCTCTTTCAATACCCTGAGCAGTTACAACAACTTCAGTAAGTTGTGTTACATCGAGGGTAAGCGTCACATCGACGGTTGTTCTTTCACCAATTGCAACTTCCTGTGTTTGCAATCCGATGAACGAAAAGACTAATGTTTGATTTGCTCCCGATACGGATAAGCTAAAGTTACCATCAGAATCGGTAACCGTTCCATTTGTGGTTCCTTTCACAACCACGTTTACACCAGGTAATGCCGATCCGTCTTCAACGGAGCTGACTTTCCCTGACACGGTTCGCTCTTGCGCCCAGGAACAGAGCACAAAAGCTAACGCGCTACACGTCAGTAGAAACTTCTTCATAGGTTTAGGTTTAGGTTAATAATTAATTAAGGACCCAATTTAGGGGAGTAATTGACAAAAGAAAATACCGAACTTGGTTTTTTTGGGGTGATTGACCCCCAATATCCCCCAAATTGGAGCAAATGATATTCGGATAACCTGTCCAAACAGAAAATAAAACCCAAACTTATTTCGGGAAAGCCCCATTATGCTATATTTTATGTGTGCCACGCACACTCTATATATATAATTCCAAAATTAAATTTGCCCGATAACTGTTGCGGTGGGTTCCGAAAAGCCCCTCGAAAAAAAAGTATTTTTTACTTAAAAAATTTATAGTTAAAAGGCGGCTGAAAAGCGACTTTTTTGTAGTTCAACTAAGAGATTAGCGCTGTCGAAGAACAACCGGCTTAGGACTAAAAACATAGACCACCCGTTGTAATTTCATGCGACAAAATAAAATAAAAAAGACACCTCGTGGTGTCTTTTTTTGGATATTCTTAACTAAGAATTACTTCTTAAGCCTCTGCGATAGGTTCCACAGAAACGAATGACTTTCCTTCTCTCTTTTTCTTAAATACGACAATACCATTTGTCAATGCAAATAAGGTATGGTCCCTGCCTATCCCAACATTCTTGCTGGGGTGGTGTTTTGTCCCACGCTGACGAACGATAATGTTTCCCGCTATAACTTTCTGGCCTCCGAAAATCTTGATGCCAAGTCGTTTGCTTTCTGATTCGCGGCCGTTTTTTACTTTACCTTCACCTTTTTTATGTGCCATGGCGTAATTCTTTAACGTTTTGAAATGTTACAATCACCGGACTACCCGATGCTTTCGATCTGTACTTTTGTGAACTGTTGACGGTGGCCATTTTTCACCGCGTAACCTTTCCTTCTTTTCTTCTTGAAGACAATAACCTTATTGCCTTTTACATGCTCGAGTATCTTGCCTGATACTTTTGCTCCTTGAACAGTAGGGGCGCCAATATTTACTGTGCCACCGTCATCGATAAGGAGAACTTTGTCGAAGCTCACAACAGCTCCCTGTTCGCCTTCCATTTTGGGTGCGTAGATATACTGATCTTTAGCCACTTTGAACTGCTTGCCGGCAATGTCTACTATTGCGTACATAGTTTTGAAAAATTGGACTGCAAAGGTAGAAAAAGAATCCAAAAATCGGAGAAGACATTTCCAATTATTTTGGAAAATGGCCCCTCTAGGCCCGTAAAAATTTTTTTGAAAAAATACAACCCCAAAATCTAGCTAAAAGAAAGCCATAAGAATGCGCCATTAAGGCACTATTTGACAGGAACTTATCTTTCCACAAATCATCAACAAGTTTTCCACAAACCGTTGAATTGGCCCAAAAACACGGTTTTGATTATTAGAATCATTCTATTTCTTTTGTACACTTGACGCTGGAAGGGCCGGATATCCATCCGCACCAAACAAAGCAACCAAGATTTTGATGGAAAATAAAGGGTGTTAGGTAAACTGACACCCTTTGATATTTTGTTTTAACCTTAAACCCCGTAAGACATGAGCCAAACACTACATGAGGAACCTATTCTCAAAGAAAACAAAGATCGTTTTGTGCTCTTCCCTATCCGCCAGCATGAAATCTGGAAATACTACAAGCAAGCCGAAGCAAGTTTCTGGACTGCTGAGGAAATAGACCTAAGCCAGGACCAAAAGGACTGGGTCGGTATGCAAGACGGTGAAAGGCATTTTATTACCCATGTCCTGGCCTTCTTCGCTGCCAGCGACGGCATTGTCAATGAGAATCTCGCTGAGCATTTTATTTCTGAGGTCCAGTACACCGAAGCTAAGTTCTTCTATGGATTCCAGATCGCAATTGAAAATATCCACTCCGAGACGTATTCACTTTTGATCGATACGTATGTAAAAGATCCAAAGGAAAAAGACATTCTTTTCCACGCGATCGAGACTATGGAGTGTGTAAAAAAGAAAGCAGACTGGGCACTGCGGTGGATCAACAATGGGACGTTTCAGGAAAGGTTAATCGCGTTTGCGGCAGTCGAAGGAATTTTCTTCTCCGGGTCATTCTGTTCAATATTCTGGTTGAAAAAACGCGGGTTGATGCCCGGCTTGACATTCTCCAATGAATTGATCTCACGAGATGAGGGATTACACTGCGACTTTGCCTGCCACCTATATACACAACACGTGGTTAACAAAATGCCCGAACAAACAGTAATCGATATCATCCGCGATGCAGTTGAAATTGAGAAAGAGTTTGTGACAGATGCGCTTCCAGTAAATCTTATCGGAATGAATGCAGAACAAATGAGACAGTATATAGAATTTGTAGCTGATAGATTGTTGAATGAACTTATAGGTAAAAAAATCTATAACGCCACCAATCCTTTCGATTTTATGGAGATGATTTCGCTAAGAGGTAAAACTAACTTCTTCGAGAAGCGAGTAGCTGAATATCAGAAAGCAGGTGTGATGAAAAGTACTGAAAAAGAAACTACTCCGAAGTTTTCACTGAACGAAGATTTTTAATTACTTTCAATCACTTTTTAAACTTTCCCCCAACAAACAACCCCTTTAATCAAAGATGCTTGTACAAAAACGTGACGGACACAGAGAATCTGTAAAGTTTGATAAGATCACGGCACGAATTGAGAAACTCTGTTACGGTTTAGACTCCAAGTTCGTCAATCCTGTAGAAGTGGCCATGAAAGTGATCAATGGCCTATACGATGGTGTTTCTACACAGGAGTTGGATAACCTCGCGGCAGAGATCGCTGCTTCGATGACAACCAAACATCCTGACTTTGCACGGTTAGCAGCACGAATTGCTGTATCTAACTTACACAAGGTGACTAGTAAGTCGTTCTCGAATACAATGAAACGACTTTATACTTACGTCGATCCGAAGACTGGCGAAAATGCCCCGCTCATCTCCAAAGAAACGTGGCGAGTAATTAAAGAGCACGCTGCCGAACTTGATGAGGCGATCATTTACGACCGCGACTTTGGGTATGATTATTTTGGATTCAAGACGCTGGAACGTTCTTACCTGATGAAGGTTGACGGTAAAGTAATAGAACGCCCCCAGCATTTACTCATGCGGGTGGCCGTTGGA
>DATHIE010000483.1:0-3157 GCA_035316905.1 Chryseolinea sp.
ACTAAGATTGAATGGTACACCGAGGTTGGTCCAACGCATGGGATAGTAGGCGTGTCTATTGATGGCGGACCAGAGGTGATGGTGGATTTATATGCTGCTGCTTTCAATCAAATGGTTAAGGTGTGGGAATTAGACACGTTAGCTCCATCAGAAAGAACCATAAAACTTCGATGCACAGGAACAAAAAATGCACTATCAAGTAATGCATATTTGATTACTGATCTTTTCAAAATATTCAAGCCGTTAGATGTTCCTGACGTACCTATTGAACCTCCTATAACTCCACCAACGGGAGAGATTATAGTCCAACCAGGACAATCAATCAAATCGGCAGTGGAGAACGCAACGGCAGGAAAGACGATCAGACTGCTTGAAGGAACCTATACTGAAAATATTATAAACGTCCCGATTGGGGTTAATGTAATTGGGCCGGGGAAAGACAAAACGTTTATCAATTACACCGGCAGTGTACAGCCACAGAGTAGTACAGCGATGTTTCAGATTAACTCAGCAACAAAGGCGAGCGGCAATCAGACCATTTCAGGGTTTACTATCAGAGGAGTTAACGCTTGCAATGGCGGTATCCATCTTTCCAATCGCGACAACGTTAAATTGCTGGACGTTCGCGTTCAGGAAACAACTTTCTTTGGGGTTTGGCTCAAAGACACTATTGGCAGTGAGTTTGCAAACTCCGAGCTAATAAATAGCTCATGGGCATCAGTCGGATGGGCGAGCGGGGAACTATGTGTGTATAACCTTACGAATACTCTCGTTCACCATAACCTATTCAAAACCACTAGAACCGATAAGGGTTACGGTATCAAGTCACTTGGAGGCGTGGGTGAAATACGGACGAGCAAATTTTATTCCAACAAATTTGAACTTGCAAAAAGAAGCATCTGGAATAACAATTCCCCCAACATTGACTTTGAATTGCACGATTGTTACTATGCCGGTTTTGAAATTTATGATAATGACTTTGGAAACATGCTGAGTTTAGCCGGCAATAAACCAACCAGAGCCGGAAAAGTAATTGCAAGAAACAATCGTTTTAAGATGGGGGGCGGTCCTTTTGCCATTGAAATTGTATGCTCTGACATATTGCTTGATGCCAATACGATTACCGAAACGTCTATACTAACCGCGTGTTTTTCTCCGGGGAAATGGATTAACCAGGTCGTTAACAATAACGATTTTGTGAGTAACAATGCTAATCCAAGTTGGGGTGGAACCTTTTTAGTTGGTCCGGGTGGATCAAATATGCTGATAACAAATAACAGACTGAAGAAAGGTAATTACCCTTTGATTAAGTATCACAACAGTACCCCGGCTATGAGTACTATTATTGAATCCGGAAACACTATAACTTAAAAAATATGAAAAAACTATTATTCGGAATCTTGCTGCTGATCGCGGCATGTTCCACAGAACCAGAAGAAATAAAAGGCCCACCTCCAGGTGCAAATCTTCATGATCCGGGATGTCACGGCGGCGAATGGTTTAGCAATACAAACCTAGCTTCAATAACGCCGTGGACCTATGGCGAATGGATGACCATGACCATAAAAGCACAAATTCCAGTGTATGGACTTGGGGGTATGGGTCCAGTTATTATTAAGTACAGAATTTCCAACAGTAGTGGTGCGGCTGTATCTCCCACATGGATTTTACCAACCTACGTCACTGCGCAGGGCGGTGCATTTGGGGCAGGGGGATATAAAGATATTACTGTAACAGTTCCCTCGTGTATCGCACAAGATGGTTGGGTAGAGTTTCCGATACAAATGAAATTTACAAAAGGGCCAGGGACAGCGCCTACTCAATTGGGCGGATCGCTGCTATCTGTTGATGCTTCAGCAGGTTGTTCGTTACCAAATCTTTATCCTAGTTGTACGGAACATAAGAAAGCAAATCATGATCAAGGGTGGGTTTGGACTTTGCAAAATCCGTAAACTGAAAGAATAATGACAGATATTGATTTAGCCAGTTACCTCTATTGGGAATACAGCGTCGCTGTTTTGCTGTTCACTGAAATCTGCAGACTGCTATTGAAGAACGTACCAAAGCGCCTCGTTCAACTCATAGTAGTGCAAGAACCGAAGTGGTTGAGTCTCATTGTAGCCACTGTCCTTGCGTTGCTTGATTGGCTGATCTTCAGCAAGGGTAGAATATTTCACTTCTGGCAGTTCACAATCTCTTATGGTGTGGCAGTGCTTGGGTATGACTATGCGGTGAAGCTGATAAAAGACACATTCAAGGGAGCTTTCAAAAAGACTGATCCAATAGAACCACCGAAATGACGCTGAGCACTTACGAAGTATGGTGTGTGGCGGTAGCGGTAGGCATGAACATTTCGGTCGCGATGTTTGCAGCATTTTGCTGCTGGTTGATTGTGAGGTTCAAAGAGTTCAGGGACCACATGTTACAGGCCGCGCAGGATGGAGATAATGTGACGCATTGGGTAGATGGAAAGAATGTGGTAAGCCTCATACTAGGGTTGTTCAGCGCTTGGTTTACGCTCAACATAATTATGGTCTTCGTGTTTCATAAGATGTTTGAGACGGGACCTGGAGCATTAGTAGGATTAATGGTTACAATAACTTTCACCCTCTTAGGTATAGCTTGGAAAAAGACATGAGAAATGTACGTAGATCAGACAGCCTTTATAACCGCACTCTCGATGGTTTTTGTGTTTGGTTCGTTGAGCGCTTTTGTGGGTGCAAGTTTTATCCTCCGGAGGTACGTGAGCCTGAAATCCTACCAATCTCTGGAATACGAATTGAAATTGGAGCAAAAAAAGCAGCTCATTATCAAACAACGGGAGGAGCTGGCGATAAAAACAGAGGTCATTCGCCGTATAGTGTATGAAGCAAATCACAAAGGGCTCAACCCGTTGTGTAAAAGTTTGCGCGGTATGCTTGTCTTGATCCGCGTATCGACGGGTAGCAACATCAGGGCTCAGGAATATGTCTCATTGGCCGAACAAATAACATTGAAGATAGAGAACGAAGTGATGAGAGAGATCAAAGAAATTGAACGACTACAGGAATGAAAGCTAACACAATGGTAGATCTACTCGAGCCATTTAAGCGGCTCAAATACGAGTGGCCGAAGTTTCATTTGATTGGTGTTCGAAGTGGTCTTGATATACCCAATG
>DATHIE010000484.1:0-21939 GCA_035316905.1 Chryseolinea sp.
AATATTTGAAGAAGTTCAACGATTACACGCGGAGCATCCATTGCAAGTACTTTTTCCATTAGGGTGTGCATATGCTAATTCAGGAGAAGCCGAAAAAGCATTAGAGTGTATTCATAAAATAGAACAATGGCAAGTTGAAAACCGGGTACTGTATTGGATGCCTACTTGGCAATGATCTGGTCGTCACTAGGAGAAACGGACAAAGCTTTTCATTATTTTTTTCAATGTGTTGAAAACAAAATAGGGCCTGTCGCTCTTATTATTGATCACCATATGTTCAAGGTACCACATGATGACCCCAGGTATAAATTGTTAAAGGAGAAGCTGAACCTGACTGAATATACTTAGCTTAATTGACTTTTAGATCTAAGTCTTGGCATTGCCGACGCTGGGTTTTACTTCATTTTTAAACCCGACCATTCTTCCAAACGAATCATCACCAGAACGTCATTTTTAACGAATCACTCAGAGGTAAGTGCAACTCATGGCGCTATTAGACCATTAATCGAATCACCGGGTTGATGGTGGCTGAATGGCTATTTGATAGCGGTGCAGCTAATCGATTCTTTCCGTAGTTGACAGAGCCATTTTTGCAGTCAGGGGGAAGGTGTTTACAAACGCCCGCCGTGCCAGGTTTTTTTATAAAAAACTATCTATTGTTTCTACCGACAGAAACGGTATTAACGGCCAACCATGGACTATGGACTATGGACCATGGACCATCGACTATCGACTATCGACTAAACTCACAGGCATGGCAGCACAACTACCCGATAAAATATTGTTCAGTGGCGAGCAATTGGATCTCTATTCCAATCCTCTGGAACAATTCTGGCTCAACACTAAAAAAGGCCGGCCACCGTTTATTACAACCCCCGAATGTGTCCGTGGCTATGTGGCGAGCTGGGAAATACGAAACAACAAACTCCTGTTGAAGGATATCGCCGGCTCCTACGAACGTAATTTCATTTTCTTTCGAAAGCCAGCCAAGTACGCCCTCAAAAAACTTTTTCCAAGGAGTAAGAACAAGCCCGTTAGAGCAAGCTGGTTTTCTGGTAAGCTACGGGTGCCAATCGGCAGTATGACGCTTTATGAACACTCCGGCTATGATTCGCGATTTGAAAAAGAATTCATCGTAACCATCCACGAAGGTGAGGTAATCAAGGTGGTCACCATTGATTTCAAAGAAAAATCGCTGATCATCAATCTAGAGACAACGATGGCGTAGTTTAGGATTTGGCTATAGCTAACCACGCATACCAATTGAAGTGCATGCGCAGTGTTGAGGATAGGTTTCAAGTAAAAATACTATCTTCAAACAACGTTCTTGTAATAGGGACCTATGCGAAATGCCTTTTTGATTATTCTGACTTTTCTTTACTCAGCCTCTTACGCACAACTAGACGTTGACAACTTCACCAGCGATAAAGTGAACGCAACGGGAGTGTGGAAATCAATTGGCGACGGCTACCTGTTAAAGATCGACCCCACGGTAATTACTCTTTACAGCTATACAAACAAATATTGTTACAAGGAACAAAATGATTACGTCATTGATCTATTGAACAACTCATCGACGCTCCAACTAAATCCAACAAAGGACACCTTGTCTGTCTATCTCCAGGATTTCGGAGAGAAAACAAAAACTCTACAAGACAGAAAGCGATTTTATAAACTCAATAGCCTGCCCCAGAATTGTGCAGCGCTTACTGCTGCACAACAAAATGATTCGGAATATCTTTTTGAATTATTCTGGTCAACCTTAAAAGAAAACTATGCCTTCGCGAAAGAAAGAAATTTAGACTGGGAACAAATTTATAAAAACTACAGACCCAAAATTACCTCTAAGACATCCAAGAAAGATCTCTTTAATTTATTTGGAGAAATAGTCACGCAAACAAAGGATCAACACACGAAAATCATTTCAAAAGAAGATGGCACCCGACAGTACAGTGGTGTGCCCACCGCTTTACGGTTAGAGGAGGTTTTTAAACAACAGGACAGCACAAAGAATTTTAATGACTTCATATCCCTCTTTTTTAAGACGAACTATGAAAATATTTCAAACGATTTGCTGCAAGGTAACGGCAACAAGGTAGCAAACGGAAAAATTGAGTGGGGAAGCGTTACGCCAGACATAGGATACATTCATTTGCATTCCCTGACGGGATTTGCCTCAAACAGTTTATCACGAAAGCAACACCTGGACACCTTGAACTTCTATATGACTCAGATCATGAAATCGTTCCAGTACAAAAAAGCTATTATTGTCGATGTGAGTTTCAATTTCGGAGGTTATGACGCAGCAGGATTGACAATTAGTGGATATTTCACGGCCCGACCGACTCCGGTATACACCAAGTACATCTTTCAGAATGGGTCCTTTTACAAAGGCACGGAATTCATTGTTACTCCATCCGCAACCCATCAGTTTACTAAACCTGTTTATGTACTGACATCAGACATAAGTAGAAGTGCAGCGGAAAGCTTCGTAATGCAAATGAAGTCACTTCCTAATGTTCAGGTAGTCGGCACAAATACATTGGGTATTCTCTCCGACATGCTCGGCAAATCAATAGGAGATTATTATCTAACACTCTCTAACGAGAAATATTTAACACCGTCAGGAAAATCGTACGAAGTAAAAGGAGTAGATGTCGACATCAAACTACCTGTTTTCCCAAAAGACAATATGTTTAATGGTCACCGGGATGCCGTTAGCCAGATTATTAAAATCATAGAAAAGAAATAGATGCGCGACAGAAAACCGAACCAATGTCCGCGTTTGTTCAGTAGTTGAATATACGGCGCCACTAAACGCTGAACCGCATTCTGCCAAAAACCCCTACAGCTATGGAGAGTAATGAAAAATTAAGAGAACAGATTTTTAAGATTATAAAAAATCAACTCAAAGATAACAACCCACCTGAAACAAAAGCCACCTACGAAAGATTGCGCAAACAGGGATTTGACGATTTTCAAACCAGACAAATGCTCGGACAATGCATAGCGGTTGAATTATTTGAGATTTTAAAATTTAAGAAGCCATTTAACAGGGAGCGATATATTAAACATTTAATGGAATTGCCAAAAGAACCATTTGATTAGACGAAAAATAGTTATGGAAAAAGCCGAAAGCAAGTTTATATGATCATACTGTGCAACAATCTATTCGCTTCGCAAGATCTTAACCGGATTCGTCCGCGCCGCCGATATTGACTGATACCCAACTGTTACCAATGCGATAACCGTGATGAATACCACTGCTATTAAAAAGGTCATCGCCCCGATGTCTATACGATAGGCAAATCCATTTAACCACTGCTCAAATAAATAGTACGCTAAAGGACTTGCAAGTATAAATGACACGAGGATCAGTATCAGGAATTCGCGATAAAGCATTAACACCAGACCAGACTCTGAGGCTCCCAAGACCTTTCGCACTCCAATTTCCTTGAGGCGCCTTTCAGCGCTAAACGAAGCCAGGGCAAACAAACCAAGAGAAGCCACAAAAATGGCAAGACCGCAGAAATACTTGAACACCGTGGCGAGACGTTCTTCGGTCTCATACGTCTTGTTCAGTCCTTCATTGAGGAAGTAAAATGAAAATGCAGTCTCCGGAAACATTTCGTCCCAGACCTTTTTAATGGAAGCAACTGTGCTTTCATAATCCCCCGACTTCACTTTAACCGCCACGTTCCCGCCGGGAAGCGAAAATGAAATTATAAGCGGACCAACCTTACTGCGGACCGGATCAAAGTTGAAGTCTTTGATCACACCAATAACCTCACTGTTATCATTACCACCGACACCAAACTTGATCTTACGGCCAATGGGATCGTCCCAGTTCAGAGACTTCGCCGCTGACTCGTTGATGACAAAAGCCTGGGTACTGTCTGTATGATAGTTGATATCGAAAAACCGGCCTTTCACCATATCCACCTTAAACGTCTCCAGAAAATCGAAGCCCACATACATGATAGGTAACATCTGTTCATCCGCTACACCCTCAACGATCATAGGAAAATAGGGAAGCGCTTCCTGTCCAATATTGTGGGATATGTTGGTTATAGTTGAGACCTCCGGAAGGAGCTTTAACTTGTTTCTGAAGACGGGGTAATCGCGCGCCATTGTAGTGTTCCCTACCGGGATCATGATCACCTGTTCCTTATCGAAGCCCATGTTCTTGTTCCTCATAAAATATAACTGGTCGGAAATGATGATTGTTCCGATCAGCAGGATCAATGAGACAGTGAACTGCGCAACAACAAGCGCCTTTCTAAGACTAATTTTTGAATCGGATATTTTATGCACCCCTTTAAGTACTTTGACAGGCTGGAACGCAGCCATAACGAAAGAGGGATAAATTCCCGCAATTACACCCGTCACAAATATTATTGTGAGAATACCCATCGCAATGTAAGGATTGAGCAACTCCGACGCTTCAAGCCGCACGGCTGCGAGGTTGTTAAATTCTGAGAGACAAACGATGACGATGACAACGGAGATTATACCCGCTGCAGACGCGATCAATACGGATTCACCCAAAAACTGAATGACAAGATTGTGTTTCTCCGCGCCCATGACCTTGCGTACGCCTACTTCCTTTCCACGGTTGGAAAATTTGGCAATTGACAAGTTCATGAAATTGATTCCCGCGATCACCAGCACCAGCACTGCAATGGAGCCCAATGTGTAAACGTATTGAATATTGCCATTGGGTGACACGTCGGCCGTTGAAAAATCAGAGTATAAATGAATGTCTTTAATATTCTGAATGGTAAGTCGTGCGTTATTCTCCGTATAACGGGGAGGATAATACTTCTTTACAAATGCCGGTAACTTTTCTTCAAGCGCTGCCGGCGAAGCCCCTGGCTGAAGGACGACGTAAGAATAGTACCAAAGACCCATGTATGCATTATCGATATTGAATCCAATGATCTGATTCAACAACAACTTTGAATGTGCAAGAAAATCAAAGTCGAGATGGGTCTTTCCCTTTAAAGGCTTTAATACTCCGGTCACCTTGAAGCTTACCGTATCCTGAAACTGAATAATTTTTCCCACCGGATTTGTCTCCCCAAAATACTTCTTCGCAGTAGCTTCCGTCAGCACCACTGAATATCCGTGCTTAAAGGCTTCTTCAGCGGTTCCATATTTGAATTCAAAATCGAATACAGAAAAAAAACTTGAGTCAGCGAGAAAGAACCTGCTTTCCTCAAATTCATCATCACCATACTTGATACGTGGAAGGTTGTTTGACAAATAAAACGCGCGATACATTGTAGTAGCATTCACCGCTTCAGGATAATCTCTCGATATATCAAACGCGGCGGGGTAATGCGCCGTAGGGAAGTTGTTCGAAGCGCCGTTTACATCCACATGTGTGTTTATCCGGTAGATGTTGTCTGCATTGAAATAAAATTTATCGAATCCAGTCTCATTCTTTATATATAGAGCTACCAGAATAAAACACGACAGCCCGATTGCCAAACCCGATATATTAATAATTGTATAGACTCTGTTCTTGATAAGGTTGCGGATCCCAATCTTGATATAGTTGCGAAACATAGACTTGATTTTGTGTCGTAAAGTGCAATCGCTTAATATAAGTTAAAATCCTTTTTATGAGAAAGGCTTAAAATGGGGTCGGGAAAGCTTTATCGAACGATCCTTAACCCTTTGCGGGGTAGGTGGCAAATGTTGCAAGTGCTAAATAGTTTCATCTTTCGAAACCCCTAAATCCCCTTAAGGGGACTTGAATGCAGGTGCTAAGCACACTTGATTTTCTAAGCGATGATGTAGCGAACTGATTATCCCCCTGAAGGGGGTCGGGGGGTGATGTAGTGAACTGACTATTCTCCCCTGAAGAGGGCCGGGGGTGACCGAAACATTTCATAACTTCATCACTTGCTACAACAATGACACAATTCAAAAAATATTTTGCCGTCTCGATTAAGGCAAGATATCCATCAATCGCGGAGTCGCTGTTGGTAGAGCTAGATAAAGAGTTTGATCTCCTTCGCCACGACGTAAAGTTTGCGGCAACGTCAAGTAATCCATTAGATCGACGCTTGACCTTCTGTGCATACTTTCTCGCGCTGATCAAAGTGCTTGACAACCACGGCGAAAGTTTTGAACAGATTCGCGCTGTAAGCCTTGAAGTAGTCAAAGAGTATGTGAAGCCAAAGAATGTGTTTCATCAATTCCTTAAAAAGCTTCCGCCAAAGCTGATCAAATTCAGAATAGCAAAAGCTGCACTGACGCTGCTTGCAAAAAAAGTAGGCGCCAAAGGTCACCCTGACGGTTTTGTCGCGAGAATGATATTTGACGAGAAAGAAACGTATGGTCTCGGCTACGGCGTCGATATCCACGAATGCGGAATTTGCAAGTTGTTCAACAAGCATGGGTATAATAAGTACGCGCCCATTCTTTGTGAAGTGGATGAGGTTACATCAAACCTTGCAGGTCTTAAGCTAATCAGGAGCGGAACCATTGCCAATGGAGCTTCGAAGTGTGATTTTAGATACGCGCGCCTCAAATAAAGCTTTCACGCAAAGGCCGCAAAATTGAATTTGCAAATTGTGTTGTAGCTTTTTCCTGCAAGCAGTTTCCGTCCGACAACACTCAATATATCAACAATCAACAAACAACACTCAAGTAGATTCTGGACCATCCTCCCCTGAAGAGGGACTGAAGAGGGCCGGGGGTCAAACCAGCATCCATTGGTCGGAAGTATTCTTTAGAAATGGAGAAAATGTTGTCCTGGGTTGGATATCAAGATAAGGGTATACGACTTTGGAAAGGTACAATCCCTGTGGATATGCTGGCACTATCAGCTTCGGAGCTTGTTTGGAGATAAGATAACTCTCAAACTCATCGACGCTCAGGGATCCGTTCCCGACTTCAAGCAATTTACCAATGATCATTCTTATCATTCTTCCCAGAAAACGATTGGCCGATATTTGAAACCTGATCTTGTCGCCAGCGGTGTCTGAAAAAAGTCTCGCCGAAGACACATTACAAATCGTGTGCTCATAGTCATCCGGAGTTTTACAGAAGGCGCGGAAGTCGTCATACATTGAAAGAAGCGAAAGGCCTTCTTTCATTTTATTCAAATCAATATTCTTGAATAAGTAGAATGCGCTGAGTGGGCTTAGAAACGGATCCTTATAAGTGTGAATAAAATAATCATACGTTCGTTGAGTAGCGTCAAATCGAGCGTGGTTATTATTTTCCATTGGGATTATCTCGAATATCGCGATATCATCCGGGAGATTTTTGTTAAGTCTGAATAACAAATCAAAATCCCATGGCTTTTCGACATCGAAATGAAAAAAATATTGACTTGCATGGACCATGGCATCGGTCCTTCCGCATCCCATGATAGACACATCATGTTTGAATACCTGTTTCATGGTAGTCTCCAGCACCTGCTGAATATTTTTTATCCCAGGTTGACGCTGCCAGCCGCGGTAATTAAAGCCGTTGTATCCGATATGAAAAAAATACCTTACGTAAGCCATCTCGAAAAATAAAATCCTTGCAATGTATTGTTTGCCTGGCAAGGGTACAAGTAAAACCAGTTGTCTATGGTCTATGAATATTTAGCGAATCAACGTCAGAACAAACAGCCATTACCCTTTCGCCATCTAACCATCGACCGAACGAGCATCGACCATGGACTTCCTAACTAGAAATCCCTATATTTTCCTATTAATTCTGATTTATGAAGAACCTGAGCTATTCACTGCTGTTGCTGACATTGATCTTTTCTTTCTCCGCCAGTGGGCAGGGCGATGATAAGAACCCGAAGGCGGACACTACCAAGGAAGAAAAAGAAAAAAAGCAAAAGCTTCCGCTTAAAGCTGCACGCAAGATCCGTGTGAAGACAAATGAGGGATCGTGGATGTCGTTGGATGTTAGTCCTGATGGAAAGACTATCGCGTTCGATTTTTTGGGCGATATCTATACCATGCCGATCACGGGAGGGAAACCAATCCAGTTCACGAAAGGCCTCGCATTCGATTCGCACCCGAAATTCAGTCCGGATGGCAAGAAAATTTTGTTCGTGTCCGACCGTAGCGGTGGCGAAAATATATGGTGGTATTCGTTAGATAAGAAAGATTCGCTGAAGGTCACCGACGGAGACACGGATCATTATCAATCGGCGGAGTGGACTCCCGATGGCGATTATATCGTCGGCGCGCGCGGTAAGCTGATACTCAAACTCTGGATGTTTCACAAGGATGGCGGTGCAGGTGCGCAGCTCATCAGCAAACCGGATTATCTCAAGACCATCGAGCCGGCGTTTGGACCGGATGGAAGATACATATGGTTTGCACAGCGCCGAGGTTCATGGAACTATGACGCTCAGTTTCCGCAGTATCAACTCGCTGTATACGACCGCAACAATGGCGACGTCGATGTTCGTTCGTTCCGATATGGGTCCGCGTTCACTCCTACCCTCTCTCCTGACGGAAATTGGTTAGCATATGGATCCCGTTATAACGACCAGACCGGACTGGTTCTTCGCGACCTCAGGACAGGCGAAGAAAAGTGGCTGGCTTATCCAGTCCAGCGCGACGAGCAGGAATCCATTGCCCCGATGGGTGTATTGCCTGCAATGTCATTTACACCTGACAGCAAAGAAGTAGTCGCTACATACGGCGGAAAATTTTATCGAATACCTGTTTTAGGTGGAAGCGCGATAAATGTTCCAATGGATATGGACACGGAGATGTTACTTGGTCCGAGAGTGGATTTCAAATTTCCTATTAAGGACGAAAAGGATATGATCGTCACGCAAATACGAAATCCTGTCGTTTCGCCCGACGGAAAACGCCTTGCTTTTACAGCCCTCAACCGTTTATATACAATGGACTTTGCTAACGGTAGCCCTAAACGCGTTAGTACTTCCAATTTCACGGAGGCGCAGCCAGCATGGAACTATGACGGCTCCCAGCTTGCATGGGTCACATGGGAAAACAACGGAGGTCATTTATACAAAATCAATTTCAAAATTAAGGATGCCAAACCACAGCGGCTGACGACCTCAGCGGCACTCTATTCCAGCCCAGCCTGGAGTTTTAAAGGCAATAAGATCGTATTCCTCAGGGGTGCATCTTTCAACTTCACGTTCGATCCGGATCCGGTAACCTTTTCAAGTCAGGAGGATATTGCCTGGATAGGTGGCGACGGTGGCGCAATCACAGTGATCGAACGGGCGAAGGGACGAGGGAATCCGCATTTTGTGAAATCAGATGATCGTATCTACCTGTACAGTGGCAACAAAGGTCTTGTATCGATTCGTTGGGACGGCACAGATGAAAAGTCACACGTAAAGGTTACTGGTATTACAACCTACGGTTTTTCAGCCTCCAAGAATCATTGTATGATCATGGAGACCGAAACAGAACCAAAGAATGAACCTTCAAACGCTGAAGTTATCATGATGGCGCCGGAGGGCGATAAGGCATTCGCCCAAATCAATAATGACATTTATGTTGTAACCATTCCAAAAACCGGAGGCGAAGTTCCAAAGATATCCGTGGCCGAAGTCGAGAAAGCTCAGTTCCCTGCCAGCAAGATCACAAGGTTGGGAGGAGAGTTTGCGACCTGGAGCAGCGACGCAAAGCTCGTCTATTATTCTCTCGGAAACGCTTTCTTTACCTATAACCTTGCCGACGCGCGAGCAAAAGAGTTGGAGCTGAAGAGAAAGAAAGCTGCAGAAGAGAAAGCAAAGGAGGAAAAGAAAGAAGAGAAGAAAGACGAAAAGAAAGAGGAGAAGAAGGAAGAAACTGAAGAGGAAAAAGCAAAACGGGAAAAAGAGGAAAGTTATAAACCCAATGAGATACGCGTGAAGGTGGTTGTCCAGAAGGATATCCCCTCAGGAAAACTATTGCTTCAGAATGCCCGGATCATCACCATGAAAGGAGACGAAGTGATCACTAACGGTGATATTCTCATCGAAAACGCGCGCATTAAACAGGTCGGCGCAGCAGGTTCAATCACAGTTGACGCAACTGTTCAGAAAATGGATATGCAGGGTAAGACCATAATGCCTGGATTTGTTGATACGCATGCACACATGTGGCCGGCGTGGGGAATACATAAGAATCAGGTATGGATGTATGCAGCAAATCTTGCCTATGGTGTAACAACCACCCGTGATCCTCAAACAGCTACAACGGATGTCCTAACATATGGCGACCTCGTAGAAACCGGCCAGATATTCGGGCCACGCATTTACAGCACGGGGCCAGGTGTAGGCTTTTGGGCATACAATCTTAAAGACTACGAACAAACAAAAGATATTCTGAAACAGTATTCAGAATACTATCACACAAAAACGATCAAGATGTACGTCACCGGAAACCGCCTGCATCGTCAATGGATCATTCAGGCTGCAAAGGAACAAGGGTTGATGCCTACCACAGAAGGAGGGCTGGACTTCAAGCTCAATCTTACTAACCTTATCGACGGTTATTCTGGTCACGAACATGCTTTCCCAATCTATCCGTTGTACAAGGATTTTGTCACAGCGGTGGCTGAAGCCAAAATGACTTACACGCCCACTATGCTCGTTGCATACGGAGGTCCTTTTGCAGAAAACTATTATTATGCAACTGAAAATGTTCAGGGCGATGCAAAGCTTAAACATTTCACAGCTAAGTCGGAGCTTGATGCGAAGTCCAGACGACGCAGTGGATGGTTTATGCCGGAAGAACACGTATTTCAGGATCACGCGAAATTTGTCAACGATCTCGTGAAGGCGGGTGGAAATGCCGGCATCGGATCTCACGGGCAACTTCAGGGCCTGGGTTATCATTGGGAGCTCTGGAGCGTAGCATCCGGTGGAATGACCAATCATGATGCACTCAAAGTTGCAACCATTCATGGTGCAAGAGCACTCGGCCTTGATGGTGATGTTGGAAGTATTGAAGCAGGAAAACTTGCCGATCTGGTCATCATGGATAAAAATCCACTGGACAATCTGCGCAATACCAATACAATAAATAAGGTGATGAAGAACGGAAGACTTTACGATGGAAACACGCTTGATGAAGTGTATCCAACTGTCAGGAAAGCTCCTTCATTTGCAAATGAACAAGCAGCACCGGAGGGAGTACCGGGAATCAAGTAAGAGGTACAACAAACCATTTAGTTCTGTCTTCCAGAGCGCTTACTGCCTTATTAAGCAACTGCGCACATGGAATGGGTTTTGCAAATAGAATTAATACCATTGAATCATCTCGCGAAGGATCTGTCAGCCACCTTGTGCGCAGATCCTCCGCGGGACATGGAGTAGAATATTTTACACGCGCGTTTTTTTAGATCCGTCATCGTGAGCTGTGATCTACAGACTGGGCAATGCGCGGACAAATGATTCTGAGAAGGCGCTCTAAGAATCATCGCGTAGCGAACGATCCCCATCCGTACAAGGAATTATATTTTTTGACCAACTCGAATAACACTCCAGTCGGAAGGAGATCCTTCGCGAGACATAGAGAAAATATTTAATAAGCGCGTGCCTCCATTCCCTGTGAGCAAGATTTAATTGAAAAAGTGCGCGCTCGGGATGACAGTCGACTGGAGTGTTTACTTCGTCCAGTAATCAATTACCGTGACCTTATCAAGGTGAGGTCTCAACACATCAACGAATGCTTTGTGGTCCGGATGAATAAGGTACTCGTCGCGGTCTTTATCGCTTGAGAACGTAGCGATGAAACAGTGCGTCAAGCCCTGGTTTAGATTTTCGGGACTATTGTTGGTGCCCCACTCAAAATCTTTTATCAGTTTTATTTTACCTGCCAATGCGACAAATGCTTCCTCCACCTTTTTAACTTCCTCGGGTTTTGACGTGTCCTTGAATTTAAAAAGTACTACATGACGAAGGGCTGGCGAATTGTCCTTCTTTTGTGCGTTTGCTGCCAATGGAGCTGTCGTAATCATAGCGATGATAAAAAAGCCGAAAATGATATTTCTTAACATATTGTTTTTTGAGTTGACGGTTGACGAAAACTAATTCAGCGCGGACCAGCTACCCAGGTAGCTAGGTACCTAGTAGCCCCACTTTCTCATTACTTCAAGATCTTCTTTTACGGAATCGATCGGGGTTTTTCCCTGGTAGGATTCCTGCTCAATGATGAAGTGTTTGGTTCCACCTGATTTCTTTCCAAGGTCAATCACCTCTTTCACGTTGACGATACCTTTCCCGAGGACGGTGCTTTCATATTCATCATTCTGGGCGTTACCTGTACTCTTTATTTCGTCTTTCACGTGCATGGACTGAAATCTTCCAGGATACTGACGCACTATGTCAATAGCCTTGGCGCCTCCATTATACAAATTACCGATGTCCAACTGCTGAATCACAAGTTCCGGATCCGTATTCTGCAGCATGATATCATAGACAGATTTCCCGTCGAGCTTTACGCTGAATTCGAAATCATGATTATGGTAACCGAACTTCATACCGGACTTCTTACAAAGTTCTCCCGACTTATTGAACACTTCCATATAACGTTTCAGATCATCCGCGGTTTGTCGCAAGCTCTCATGCAACGAGGGGCTGATAACGAACTCCTGCCCAACCACTGCGGCATCTTCGACAGTGTATTTCCACAGGTCAGTAAACTCTTTTTTGGATTCGTCCCAATGAGGCTTACCCATCACGGCGTGGCCACTGGGCATTTTCAGGCCTAGATCATCCAATACTTTCTTGAAATCCTTAGCCGCATAGCCATAAAATTTCCGCTCAACATAATTAGCGTGTTCTACATGCTTGTAGCCCATCGCCGCCAGCTGTTTCAGCGTTCCAAGCGGATCTTTTTTCATTTCGTCGCGCACTGAATACAATTGCAGGCCCGTCAATTGTTTGGCAGGTTTTGCTGCCAGCAATGAAGTCGCGATCACGTTGCTTCCGAGCAATGTTACGGCGCCTTTCTTTATAAAATCTCGTCTGGAAGTTTTCATTATTTAATTGTTTAAAGGATAGAAGAATTATTTGCGACTAAAGATAAAAACATTTAAGACCGTGGGGCTAACCTTTGATCACAATCTCGTAAGCTTCCGCATAATGTTTGATAAGGTAGGTCCAATCGAATATATGGGAGTTGTTTTCCACATTGTTCCGCTGCATGATCCGTTCGCGCATGGACTGCATGAGGAATCCATACATTACATTGGCAAGCTGGGCGGCGGACCAGTCGAATGTGCGCTTTCCACGCTCTATCACGAACAATCCGAATTTTTCGTGCTCCTTAATATGGTTCAGTATGTAATCACCAAATCCTGAAAGATCGCTGGTTACGGAAGGAATTCCACTTGCCATACATTCGAGCGGAGTGTAGCCCCAGGGCTCATAATAGCTTGGAAATATTCCCAAATGACAGCCGCGAACGAATTGATTATAGTCCATACCGAAGAGCGGACTGCTCGTGGTAATGAAGTCCGGATGATATACGATCTTAACGGGATCGTCGGCATTGTTCACAAGTTTCTTTGCGTGAAGGGCTTTTAATATTTCGTCACCATCTTCATTAACCAGCCGGTGGGTGATTATTGACGGATTCTTCTTGGTTTTCCAAGCCTGCAGCGTTCTGCGATAACGTAATTTCCAATACTCATCGACATATGAGTTGAGATCGGGCAAGTGGTTATCATCCCGCACAGTGCTTTCATAGAACAGATGCTTGCCGACTTGTTGCTGTATGGCTTCCGTTGTCTGAGATAACTCCTGCATCATCGCCTTCGACTGCAGCACCTCGGGATGAATATTGTGAAAGTCTCGTTTCGTGACGAAAAACATCACGACGGTAACATCAGACTTTTCCTTTTTAAGTCGATTATTAAGCCGCTGCAACGCTTCGATAGTCAGATCGAAGCCTTTATTCCTGAACTCGTAGCGGCCCGAAGTGAAAAAGTAGAGTGTTTTATTAAGATTGAATGGAAATGATTGAAAGAAATGGGCCATTATAAAACGGTGAATTTCCTCCTTGTACATCACATGCTGATTCTGAAATTCATGCAACGCTTCGAATCGTTCTATGTTCAGGCCATTTGGCAATACTACCTCAGGTTTTCTTCTCAAAAGGTGTTTGCACTCCCGTGCAGTAACTTCACTGACCGTACTTAAGACGTCTGCTTTTTGAGCACAGCTGAATTCTATTCGAGCTTCAGTTTCAATTCCGAATTTCTTTGCCTCATCTTCCCATTTGAAAAACGGAAGGTGCGCATAGAACAAGGGTGAATTAATTGCAAGATGCCTTCCAAGTTGCGTGGCGTGCGTTGTAAATATGGTCTTGACAGACATTTGCTCCCTTTTCATGTCAAGGATAGGCAATCCGGCCATCCATTCATGGAAATGAGCAATAACCGGTTGCTTCTTATCGATGAGCTTTACCAGCTCGTCAAAGAAAAGTTTTGTAAGGTACCCGAATGAAACAACCTGGCTTATAAGACTGTTGTTTGCCGGAGTGCTTATGCCGTGATTCTTCCACAAGAGATACTTGACAACGGCTAATGATTTATCCTGTACGGCGTTTGGATTCAGTAGCACAACCCTCGGTTTTCCGGTAACTAGCCATTCCGCATAGTGGACATCGAATCCCTTTTTTCGAAGGATGGCGGCTGCCTGACCAAATATATCTTCAGAATCGTCCAGTGGTTCGAGCTCTGCCTGAATATTCCTGCTCAGGTATGGCCCTACCATGCAATAAGGGCCATTCGCATGCTGTACCATACACGGCGCTTTTGATCGAATGACCGTGTAAATACCTCCTACCTGATTGCAAACTTCCCATGCCACCTCGACAATACAGGAAGGTGGAAACTGGTCTGTTATCCCCGTGGTACGTTTTGACATCTTATTGAGCCAGAATGACCGTTTTTACGTAACTAAATCTATCAATTAAATGTCAAAATTTCTGAAATTCATCAGGTCATTTCACTGGATTGCCTTTTGATCAGATAGTTCTGACAATAAATACGAAATATGAACTTTGAAAAATTTACTATAAAATCTCAGGAAGCATTGCAGAAGTCTGCAGAGATAGCAATGGGCATGCAGCAGCAGGCAATTGAGCCCGGGCACCTATTGAAAGCCATTCTGGAGACTGACGAAAATGTTTCCAGTTATCTCTTCAAAAAATTAAACGTCAATGGCGCTAACCTGGATAACAAACTTCAGGACCTTATCAAGAGTTATCCTCATGTATCAGGACAACAATCGTACTTATCTTCTGCCAGTAACGCCGTTCTTCAACATGCGGAAAAGGAACTTCGGGAGTTTAAAGATGAATTCATAGCTATTGAGCACCTTTTGCTCTCACTGTTAGCTTCGAAGGATAAAGTGAGCGCATTATTGAAAGATGCTGGTCTCGAACGACCGGCGTTGATCAAAGCTATCAAAGAACTTCGAGGTGGTTCAAAGGTCACTGATCAAAATGCCGAATCGAAATACAAATCGCTTGAAAGATATTCCAAGAACCTTAATGAGCTTGCCAAGCTAGGTAAGATCGATCCTGTTATCGGTCGTGATGAAGAGATCAGGCGTGTTTTGCAGATCCTTTCAAGAAGGACGAAGAACAACCCAATACTTCTCGGAGAGCCCGGTGTGGGTAAGACTGCCATTGTCGAGGGCATGGCGCAACGAATAGTAGATGGTGACGTCCCGGAAAATCTTAAGACCAAAATACTTATCTCCCTTGATATGGGTTTGCTTGTTGCAGGTGCGAAATACAAAGGGGAATTTGAAGAACGCCTTAAGTCTGTAATTAAAGAAGTAACCGATTCTAATGGCGAGATCATCCTGTTTATTGACGAGATCCATACATTGATCGGCGCTGGCAGTGGCGGTGAAGGTGCCATGGATGCTGCAAACCTGTTAAAGCCAGCACTGGCTCGCGGTGAGCTTCATGCCATTGGTGCTACCACGCTGAAGGAATATCAAAAATATATCGAAAAGGACAAGGCATTGGAGCGCCGTTTCCAGACCGTAATGGTAGATGAGCCTTCTGTAGAGGATTCTATATCTATACTTCGAGGTATTAAAGACAAATACGAATTGCATCATGGCGTGCGAATAAAGGATGATGCTGTGATTGCATCTGTTGAACTTTCTGACCGTTACATCAGCGATCGTTTTCTCCCAGACAAAGCGATAGACTTAATGGATGAAGCCGCTTCCAAGCTTAGGCTTGAAATGGATTCGTTGCCGGAGGAGCTGGATGAATTAAATCGAAAGATCATGCAGCTGGAGATCGAACGTGAGGCTATCCGTCGCGAAAAAGACAAGGAGAAAGAAAGTATCCTTAGCAAAGAAATAGCCGAGTTATCAGAGGCGCGAAATTCCCTGAAAGCGAAATGGGAAGGTGAAAAGGAAATCGTGCATGGTATACAAAAGGAAAAGGAAAATATTGACAAACTAAAGTTCGAAGCCGAGCAGGCGGAAAAAGCTGGTGATTACGGTAAAGTAGCCGAGATCAGGTACGGAAAAATTACAGAAGCGGAAAAGAGGCTTGATGTCTTCAAAAATAAAATGACGCAAATGCAAGGAGAGAAAACCTTGCTTAAGGAAGAAGTAGACAGCGAAGACATTGCCGAAGTTGTTGCCAAGTGGACGGGAATTCCTGTGACGCGGATGTTACAAAGCGAGCGCGAAAAGCTGTTACACCTTGAAGAAGAACTCGGAAAACGTGTCGCCGGACAAGGTGAAGCAATTCAGGCGCTGAGTGATGCCGTTCGAAGAAGTCGCGCGGGTCTGCAAGATCCCAAGCGGCCGATTGGCTCCTTCATCTTCATGGGGACAACAGGTGTTGGTAAAACAGAATTATCAAAAGCATTGGCCGACTATCTGTTTAATGATGAAACTGCGATGGTACGGATCGACATGAGTGAGTACCAGGAACGGCACAGTGTCAGCAGGCTTATCGGTGCGCCGCCGGGTTATGTAGGATACGATGAAGGTGGTCAGTTAACAGAAGCGGTAAGAAGAAAGCCATACTCGGTGGTGCTGCTGGACGAAATTGAAAAGGCACATGCTGACGTATTCAATATTTTGTTGCAGGTGCTTGATGAAGGAAGATTGACAGACAACAAGGGGCGTGTTGCCAACTTCAAGAATACTATTATTATCATGACTACGAATATTGGATCTCATCTGATCCAGGAGAATTTCGAGAAGATCAATGATGAAAATTATTTTGAGATTATCGAAAGTACGAAAGAAGAAGTGTTGACGTTATTGAGGAGGACTGTTCGGCCGGAGTTTGTGAACAGGATTGACGAGATTATCATGTTCCGTCCGTTAAGTCAGAGGGACATCCGCAAAATAGTGGATATACAAGTTGACCTGTTGCGCAAGCGTCTCACGGCAGCTGGAGTTAAGATCGAAGTATCTGACGCGGCGCGCAATCGGTTGGCAAACCTGGGGTTCGATCCTCAATTCGGGGCACGACCTTTGAAGCGAGTAATGCAACGGGAAATCCTCAATGAACTTTCGAAGCAGATCCTCGCCGGAAAAATTCACAAGGAGTCTGCTATATATGTTGACCTCAGGAACGAAATAGATTTTGTTTTTGAGAACCTTGAAGAAGCAGAAGTTGTTTAGTAATTGGTTTAAGGATTGGTGATTCCGCTGGCAACAGCGGATGTGTTGGATGAGGGGTTTGGTTTGAGGCCCCGGGGTGGTTCCCGGGGCCTTTTCTTTTTAAACACTGTCGGTTTTGGATAGCCTATTCACTTCCAAACGCTGAAATTTTTCTGGCCTGGTTTTATTCAAACCCGTCCCAAAAAAACGCCCGCCCAAACCAAATACGAAAATATTCGTAAAAATTCTTTGAGAAAACAGAATTGATCGATACACTTGTATTACGAAATCATTCGTATATGAATAACAAACACATAAAGGCAACGGAAAAAGAGCTCGAAATCCTGCAGATTGTATGGAGCAAGGATGCTGTTTCCGTCAAGGATGTCCATGAGGCCCTGGGTGGCGATAATTCCAACGGTTATACCACGATCCTGAAAATGATGCAAATAATGCATGAAAAAGGGCTTGTTACACGCCAAAAAAAGGGGAAGCTGCATCTCTATAAAGCCGTGAATTCGCTTGAAAACACGCGGCAGCATCTCCTCGACAAAATGATCCAGACCATATTTCAAGGATCTGCTTCGCAGCTTGTGATGAGTGCATTGGGCACCAGTAAATCTTCGAAAGAAGAACTCAAACAAATAAAGGAGTATCTGGAAAAACTCGAAGGAGGTGAATCATGAATGCAACGCAGTTTTTCTCTTCACCAACGATCCACGCACTAGGTTGGAGCCTGGTACACTCGTTGTGGCAAGGACTTATTTGTGTGGTGGTTGCTTTGGTGGTGCTTCATTGTATTCCATCGAAACGGTCTTCGGCCCGTTATGCTGTTGCAACGGTAACCTTATTGGTCATCTTTTTGATTTCTCTGACCACGTTCATTTACCTGAATGATTTCTTCGAGAGAGCTCCTGTTGAAGGGGCAGCATCTGCTTATTATGCCTATCCCCTTGAAAATCTGGAACAGGAAAATAATTATTTCGGTGGCTTGTTGCAGATGTTCACATCAACGCTTCAGAATTACCTTCCGTTTATCGTCCTCTGCTGGGGTGTTGGAACACTGTTGTTCAGTTTCAGACTGTTCGGAGGCTGGCTCACCATAAAAAAACTAAAGGCCTCCGCTGTTGGTGTTGATGCGGAATGGAATGAACGAATGCAGTATCTCGCGAATAAGCTTGGGATCAGAGAAATGGTCTTGCTTGCTGAATCAACGGTAGCACAAGCGCCCGTTGTTATTGGATACTTCAAGCCCATGATCCTTATCCCTGTTGGAATGTTCAGCGGCCTTTCAACCGAACAACTCGAAACCATATTTATCCACGAACTGATTCACATCCGTCGCCGCGATTATTTGGTTAATCTTTTACAGTCATTGCTGGAGGCGGTGTACTTTTTTAATCCTTTCGTGTGGATGATCTCCGGCATTATCAAACGTGAACGCGAGCACTGCTGCGACGATGCTGTTATTGCACTACACGGAAACCCATTAGCGTACGCACATGCATTGACCGCCCTGGAAGAAGTAAGGCTTTCAAGGGCTGGGTTCGCGCTATCACTTGCTGAAAACAAAAATCAATTATTGAATCGCATCAAACGTATTATGGAAAAGTCGGTTAAACCCTATTCATTGCGGGAACGAATCGTCCCTGCCGTATTATTGA
This sequence comes from Chryseolinea sp., assembly GCA_035316905.1. GTDB lineage: Bacteria > Bacteroidota > Bacteroidia > Cytophagales > Cyclobacteriaceae > Chryseolinea. The sequence continues at coordinate 19,258 of DATHIE010000484.1, forward strand.
TAACAGGATTAGTATGCGCTTCCTGGATAACTATTCAGTCCGGAAGATCCGTTAAGGAACAAAACAAACCATCAGTTTCATTTCAACAGACAACATCTCCTGACACCACAATAAAAATTGAGAAGTCAGGGCGTTACTACAAAAAGACTATTACGACGATGGGAGCAGATGGCAAACCACATGAAGAGGTGGTGGAAGAATTTAATGGTGATGGTGACCTACTCCCATTATCAATTTCAGAAATATTTGATTTCCCTCTGCCGATAGCGGCACCCATGGACATCAATATTGCGATTCCTACTATACCTGCATTTCCCCCTATGGAAATGATCGATGTAATGCCGCCAATTCCCGCTTTCAATTTCGATATGAACATTACTTTGGATACCATACCATTTCCCCCTGGTCCTCAGTTTGATCTCCGACACGACAAGGATTGGGAGGAGTTCGGGAAAGAATTTGAAAACCATTTTAGGGCAAGATTTGGCGACTTCTATGAAAAACATGAAAAAGAGATAGAAGAAATGATGAAGGATATTGAGTCCCGCTTCGATAGTCGTTCAATGGAAGAGTGGGCAGAGCATATGCACTTGAAATCATTGGATGCACAGTTATCTCAACTACAGCAGCAAGAAGAAATGGCGTCGCTGCAAGAAGAACAGGTGAAAAGCCTTGAGGAACAAATGGAGCGTTGGTCGGAGGATAATGAGAAAAATCTTGAGCAGCTGGAAAATCAAGTTAAGGCACTCGAAGATTCGCGACTCGTTTTTGAAAAAGAATTCCGCGAACAGCTAATAAAGGATGGATATCTTAAAGCCAACGAGGACATAAAAAGCATTGAAATCAATGATGAAAGCATCAAGATAAATGATAAGACGATCAAGGATACAGACCAGAAAAAATACAGGGAGATACTGAAGAAAAATTCCTTTGGTCCTAGCCCGCCACATCCTTTTCCGGGCAGGCGCGAATGATCACTCTTAATATAAAGCAGAATATACCTGAGTATTGAGTGTTGATTTATTGAGTGTTGAGTGTTCTAATCGGAGACGGTAGGTTTCCAAAAAAAACACTCAATATTCAACACTCAATAAGTCAACACTCAAGTATTGTTTGCTAAAATCCTTTTCTTTTATAACTTCTCCACCCCCAACCCAGGCTTGTCGGAACACGACATATATCCATCCTTCAAAATAAACCCTCCCTTCACGACATCGCGGGCGAGGTCGAGACTTCCGTCCAGGTCGATATATTTTGTATTGGAGCACGCAAAGGCGGCGTGCAGGGCAGCTGTTATACTTACGATGCTTTCGTCATTACAACCCCAGAACAGGTCAATCTCCTCGTGTAACGCAATGTCTGCAATCTTTAATGCCTGGCTTATGCCACCGCACTTCATGAGCTTAATGTTAAAAATTGCCGCAGCTTTTGGTGGCTTCAACAACTCAATTGCGTCCGCCGGCGTGATCAACGATTCGTCAGCGGCGAGAACCTTACGTACTTCTTTAGGCAAGCTCTTTAATTCTGAGATCGCTTTTGCGGGTAGAGGTTGCTCGATTAATTCTATATCCAGGTCGTATGTCCTCCCATAGAACTGGATAGTTTGTTCCACGCTGTATCCCTGGTTAGCATCGACCCGAATTATCACGCTTGTCCCAAATGTTTCGCGCAGCTTCATTATCCTTTCAACATCTTCGTCAAGGTCTTTGCCCAGCTTCACCTTCAAAACTTTGAAACCGCGTTTAATGTATTCCTGCGCTTCCTTAATCGTGTCCTCTACATTTTTAATTCCAATCGTGTTCGAAGTTGGAAGCTTCTTGATCTTTTGTCCAAGAAATTTAACGAGGGGTACGTTCAGGAATTTTGTAAATGCGTCATACAGAGCTATGTCTAATGCAGCTCGAGCTGACGGGTTTTCAGGAAATTTCTGCCAGATTTCAAAAGTAAGTTGATTGAGCTCGCGTATATCGCGCCCGATAAGAAAATCCAGGTTCTTTTCTTTTAATGCTTCAAGACACTGGTCCAACGTTTCGCCAACCACATATTCGCTGGGGTTGCCGGCGCCAATTCCTGTGACACCGTTGTCGAGGGTGATTTCAACAAAAGCATTCTTCACTTCGTCAACAGTCTTGAAAGCGATAGTGTATGGTTTTGTGTTCCCCAGGTCTACACTCCACGCCTTAATATCCTTGATCTTCATTCATCAACAGTTTAAGATTCAATTACTATGCTTTCGTATTATACTTTCGCGAGGCTTTTCCGGATCATTGCTTCGAAGATGGGAATAAGATCTTCCACACCATCCTCTAAAGGTAATATCGCCGGAATTCCAAGTTCATTCTGGTACTTAAGTGCGGACGCCCTTGCCTCGGCCTCCGTCATCTTCGCCGTATTGATGGTGATCGCAATGGTAGGTGCACCATAGATCTTTATCAGGGCGATTTCGTCCTTTAACTCTGGCAGGTATGCAGGATAGTATTCCATATCCTTGTATTGTTTTCGAGGAGGGTTATGCTGGAGTACAACGCCATCGGCATCCGCAGACACGATCCATTCGGCGCCGGCAGGTCCACTCGGGTTCCTAAGTGCAGACTGGCCCTCAATAAAAATAATGTCTGGTTTTGCCTCGTGATAACACGTTACTATTGCGTGTTCCATCTCCCCGGATATGAAATCGTTTAA
>DATHIE010000485.1:0-7559 GCA_035316905.1 Chryseolinea sp.
CGTCTATGTGAATGCGATTTCCTTTGCTGTCCTTATTGAACATGCCAAGGCTCTTATAAATCTTTAGACCGTTTGCTCCTTTCTTCACATCCTCTTCCAACTGTTTGACCATACGACCTTGCCACTCTGGATCATCGATAGCGGCGAAATCCATGTTGGTAAAAACTATAAAACGTTTAGGGAAAGACTGCTTGACGTTTTCAAGGGATTTTTCCAGGTGTTCAGTACTGCCCCTACCCCGACCACTGAGGTTGACCATAACTGCCATGTTCAATTCGTCCATTTTCTTAGTCAGGTCGGAAAGATCCTGCGAAGTCATATTGAACTGATGATTGTGGACATCGATAAACGGAAACTTCGCGCGGGTAAGTTTGTGCTCGGGTACCACCAGGGTTGACGGAGGATCATAATCCTCAAAATCCATTTTCATATCTAATGGCTTTTCCTGTCCGCAGGCAGACAAGTACACCAAAAAAGCGGCAGCTACTGTAACGATTCTTTTCATAGACAAATTGTGATTCATCAAGATACGCGGAATACGCTAATCGGTTTAATAATTTTTCCGGGCGGATTATAGGTTATCTGGAGAGCATCCAGGACAGTACAAGATTTTTGTGGGTTGTAGCCCAGTCAACCAAATCGACGGAACCCATTGAGCCACGGTTATTTTATTTCTAACTTGGCGATGATTAAATCCATTAGGATGAAAATAGTTATATGGACAGTTTTACTCCTGTTGCTCAGCAGCCCGGTTTTTTGCCAGGATCAACAACTTGATGCAGCCAAGAAAAAGATCGAGGCTGGTGAGTTTGCGAAAGCGAAAGCCGATCTGACCAAGATTATTGAAACGAACCCGCGAAACAAGGTTGCGCTAAATCTCAGAGGCCTGGCTAAAGCTGGTTTGAATGATTTCTATGGTGCCATTGGAGACTACAACTTTGCCCTCGAGACAGACTCAACTTACGCGGAAGCTCTAAATAATCGAGGTGAGGCAAAGATGGCATTGGGAGATGACGAAGATGCTCTGTCGGATTTTGACAAAGCAATAAAGTTCAATCCCAAGTATTCGGAAGCGTATAGCAATCGTGGACTGGCCAAATACAACATTGAGGACCTTCAGGGAGCTTATTTTGATTTTTCAAAAGCTCTTGAGATTGGTCCCATTGATGCTGACAAATATTTCAACCGTGGAGTTGCTAAAGCCGAGCTGGGCGAATTTGTAAGCGCTATTGATGACTATTCAAAAGCAATCGAGCTTGATAAGTCGGATCCGAGCTTGTTTAACTTCCGTGGAGTTGCACATTACAACGTCGGCAACCTCGACCTGGCTATTGCTGATTACAATGAAGCGATAAAGCTTGACCCTAAAGACGCACAAACTTATGAGAACCGGGCGTTGGCAAAGGGAACAAAACAGAATTTTAAGGAAGCTTTGGACGACTATACAAAGGCCATTGAATTGAACCCCGATGAACCCGAAACTCTCAATCTCAGAGGCGTTACGAAGTATAACCTTGAAGATCACGATGGTGCCATTGCTGACTATACAAAGGCGATAGAACTTGACGACACCAATCCAGTATACTTTGATAACCGGGCGCTCAGTAAAACTGAAAAAGGTGACTTGGCCGGAGCGATTGAAGATTATTCTTCATCTATCGAGCTATATCCTACCGATCCTGAAACTTATCTCCAGCGCGCACAGGTCAAGATGGCAATGAATAACAAGTACGACGCCTGCCTGGATTTCAAACGAGCTGAGGATTTGGGATCGGTCGAAGCAAAGGCCGAGATCAAAAAGAATTGTAAATAAAAAAGCCGGGTGCATTAACCCGGCTCTTTGTTTTCAAGGACGTTAGTTGAAATCATCAAAATTATCTGCTCCACCCCCAGCGAAAAAGAGGGCCATGATAGTTCCCCATAAGAAGAACGTAAGCACCATGGCTATTGCAACCCAAATTAATGAAGCCTTCGCCCAATTTGATTTATTGGGATTTTCATTAGAGCCAAAGGCCCACACAAAAAGCATTATGAATCCAACTAATGGAATAGCTGTGATTAGAATGGTGATAATCCAGTCCTTGACGGTCAGTACCTGAGCTTGTGTTTGAGTTTGAGTCTCCATAGGGTAAGGTTAGGTTGGTGTAATTAAAGATAACTATTTTTAAAGGATACCTGCAACGTGAACCATAAGCTGAAAGTGCTATACGAACAACTTGAAGGTGACCGCAACAGGTTGATGGCGGAACTTTCTAAAACGTCGAGCGATAGACTGTTTCTAAAACCTTCGAAAGACAAATGGTCCGTAAATGAAATACTTATCCATCTTGTCACATCAGAGCAGCTCACACTCCGGTACCTCAAAAAGAAGTCACTCGGAGTTGATCATATAAAGAATTCCGGGGTGGGAGAAAAAATTCGGTATGCAGTGCTGCAAGTATCACAACGATTGCCATTGAAATTCAAAGCACCCGAGAGCGTAGTATCGAATACTCCGGAAGCCTTGCCTTTTCCCGAACTACATGCCCGTTGGAACGAAACGAGGCACGACCTTGAACAGTTTTTGGATTCAATTACGGACGAAAATGTTAACAAGCTGATCTACAAACACCCCGTTGCAGGCCGCTTTGACATTCGTCAGTGCCTGATGTTTATGAGGGAACATTACCAACACCATTTACCTCAAATCAAACGCCTTCTGTAATATTCATTGGTTTCGCAAAATCATTTTGAGCATCTTTCCGCCTTAATTTATCATTGGAATCTGTTATGAAGAAATTTTCCCTGATCAGCTGCTTACTTGCGTGTGTTGTCTTTAACCTGGCGGCACAAAAACTTCAAAGCCCGAAGGAATTTTTAGGATACGAACTCGGTGACAGGTTCACTCGCCATCATCGGGTTATGGAATACTTCAAATATGTAGCCGATGAGCTCCCAAATGTTGAGCTCATCAGCTACGGCGAAACTTATGAACACCGCCAATTGGTTTATGCAATAATCACGTCTCCCGAAAATTTTAACAACAGGGAACAGATCCGAACGGACAATCTTAAAAGGACAGGTATGATGGAAGGAAATCCATCCGCCGACAAGAAGGCCATTGTTTGGATGAGTTACAACGTACATGGAAATGAGTCCAGCTCGTTGGAGGCATCAATGCTGACTTTGTATGACCTGGCTAACCCGACAAATACCAAAACGCAGGAGTGGCTGAAAAATACTATTGTTATTATTGATCCGTGCATCAATCCTGATGGACGCGACAGGTATGCGAATTTCTATAACCAATATTTCAATATCCCCGCTAATTCAAGTGGTGATGCACGAGAACATCGTGAGCCGTGGCCTGGGGGAAGAGCAAACCACTATTTATTTGACCTGAACAGAGATTGGGCATGGGAAACACAAATCGAATCGCAGCAAAGGCTTAAGATCTACAATCAATGGATGCCGCATGTTCATATTGACTTTCACGAGCAAGGTTATAACAATCCATATTACTTCGCACCTGCCGTCGAACCTTTTCATGAAGTGATTTCCAACTGGCAACGGGAATTTCAGGTAATGATCGGAAAAAACAACGCAAAACATTTTGACGAACACGGATGGTTATATTTTACGAAGGAAAGATTTGATCTTTATTATCCCAGCTACGGAGATACTTATCCGACTTATAGCGGTGCGATAGGAATGACATACGAACAGGGTGGCGGCGGTTATGGTGGCTTAAGCATCACCACTCAGGAAGGCGATCCCCTAACACTAAAAGATAGACTTACACATCACTATACGTCCGGACTTTCCACCGTGGAGATCACCTCGCAGAATGCTACTAAAGTCGTAGATGAATTTGAAAAGTTCTTTCGCGAGAACAACAGTGGTCCTGCTGCTCCTTACAAGACATACGTGATCAAGGGTGACAACAATCCTGATAAAATTCTAAAGCTTGCAAAGTGGATGGACACACACGCGATCCGTTATGGTCACCCAGGCGCAGGCAAGACAGCTAAGGGTTATGATTACCAAACTCAGACCACTTCAACATTCAATCTGACGACCGATGATATCGTCGTAAATATTTATCAGCCCAAGTCGCGATTCATCACGACAGTTTTTGAACCGCAGTCAAAGCTTCCGGATTCACTTACGTATGATATCACAGCGTGGAATTTGATGTACTCGTACAATCTAAAGGCCTACGCCTTGAATGACCGCATCAACGTTGGTAAGCCTTTGCAGTTAAAGGAAGTAGTCAACGCTCCAGTTACAGGCAAGCCATACTCCTACATATTCACTTATCAAAGTGTTAGTGATGTGGAATTTATGGCCGCATTGATGCGCAATGGAATCAAGGTGAGAATTGCAGAGAAAGCGTTTTCAGTAAATGGACAGAATTTCGATGCCGGAACTCTGCTGGTTACGCGGAGGAATAATGAGGGCATTGCAGACTTTGACAACACCGTTCAAAATCTTGCGCGCAACATGGGAAGAAAGATCTATACTTCACCTACCGGGTTTGTCGAACGTGGAAAGGATTTAGGATCAAGCGAAGTAAAATTTGTTAAGGCGCCTTCAGTGGCTGTGCTATTCGGCGAACAGACGTCGTCTCTGTCGGCCGGGGAGATATGGCATTTTTTTGAACAGCAGATCCATTATCCAATCACACAAATTGGCACAGACTATATAAAGAGCATTGACTTAAAGAAATACGATGTGTTTATTGTGCCAGAAGGGAATTATCGGTTGTTTGACGAAGCCACTTTAGGCCAATTCAATAACTGGGTAACTGCTGGCGGAAAGCTGATAGTAATTGCGAGCGGGTTGAATGCATTTGTTGATCAAAAAGGTTTCGCATTGCATAAGTATGCTAAAGACAGCGAAAAAACTGATGCTGAAAAGAAGGATAAGGAACTAAGAGAAAAGGAAGCACTTATACGCTATGAAGACGCAGAGCGCAAGCTGTTATCCGAGTCGATTTCAGGCGCAGTTTATAAAGTATCTCTTGACAGCTCTCATCCATTAGCCTTTGGACTAAAAGATACCTACTACACGCTCAAAACTAACGAGCTGCGTTTCGGCTACCTCGAAAACGGATGGAATGTAGGGATCATCAAAGGCAAAGCTAAACCCGTACAAGGATTCGCCGGCGTCAGAATCAATCGGAAGCTTGACAACAGCCTTGTGCTGGGCGTCGAGCAAAAGGGTCAGGGAAACATAATTTATTTGGTTGACAACCCACTGTTCCGTTGCTTCTGGGAGTCGGGGAAACTACTTTTTTCCAATGCGGTGTTCCTGGTTGGCCAGTAAAGACCTTAGCGACATTAAAGGAGTTTGTCCTCGTCATAGTCGCTGATTATCTCTTCGAGGTAGAAATAGCGGATGTTGATATTGATGATGGTCTTATATGGGATGGTGATATATCGCCCAGGTATGTCATAGTAGCGATTTTCAAGTAGGTCGTCTTCGAGCAGCCTTCTTTTAGCATCCTTCAGCACAATGTTTTCAAGACCGCCTTCATCCGACAACGTGAAGTGTATAAGCTCGCCGATGTAAATCATTTGTTTGCCTCCTACATTTGTCAATGCGTTCACCAGCTTAAAGCTCACTTCTTCCGGATTGTCGGGTACCTCCGGAAAATCAAGAAACTCTCCACTGAGTAAGTAGTGCCAGTCGTTGGAGAACCGGAAAAGCCTGAACTTTCTGTCAAGCTTAAGTACCCTTACAATCTTTCGGCTTACATGCCCGGCAAAGAAGGATACAGCAATTACAAACGTGCAATAATAGAGATAGGTCAGAAAAACGCTGGCATATTCTTCACTTTCTCCCTCAAAGAGTGCTTTGCTTAGGACTACCGTGAGATCAAAATCAAATTGAAGCACCGACTTTGCCGCAACGAGAATAGCATAGGATACAAAGTGCATGACGATCGACGGAAAGAGTGCCCAGAAGACTTCGTCAAGCAGGCCGGAGAATTTAAGTTTGCGGGAAAAAACAGATGAAAGGTATGCTCTTTTGAAAGTTATACCGGGAAGTATAAATAGGAATAGGAAAAGAGTAGAAACTGCTAACGCCAAAGCTCGACGAGGTTTAACCCAACTCTCTTACAAAGTATACCTTCCCGTCTATCCGAAAGGTCTTTCCCTCACCATCAATTTCCTTGTTGATATCGATGAGTTTATATACAAGTGCACGGCTCTTCTTTTCTTTGTTAGAGACCCAGTGTTCTTTGTTATCTGATCTGCTTCTCATTTGATTTCAAGGTCTTACTTTCTACTCTTAACGCAAATTATAATAAAAAAGTGACAATAGTGCCAGCAAAAGTCCACCTATAGATCGATCTCTTTAATCCAACGCCATACCAGTTCAGGCTCAAATCCTTTTTGAATAGCGTATCTGGCAATCTTATCTCGCCTTACAAAGGCATCATCTATCTGAACGACTGCGGCCTTTTTCTTTAACAAGGTCTGAAGGGTTTCAACATAGTCGGTTTCGTCAATTTCTTTCAGACCGAGCGCGATACAATTCCTCGTCAGTCCTTTGGCCTCAAGCTCATGAATTATCTTTATCCGACCCCAACCCTTGATCCGGAACTTTCCACCGACAAAACTTTTGGCAAATCTTTCTTCATTTAAATAACCTTCCCCGATAAGCTGGGTTATTAATTGATCTACATCGTCTGACCCAAGACCATATTCATAGAGCTTGTTCCTAACCTCATGGTGCGTTCGCTCCTGGTAAGCGCAGTATTTATATATCTTCTGCTTTACGTCGGAGGAAAGGTGATTGGTCTTTTTCACAGCATAAAATTAAAAAAGTCAGATCCGAAACAGATCTGACTTTCCATAAATAAATAAAGGAAAAGCTATTTTATAAAACCTTTGTTCTTCAGGATACTCATTACAAATTTACGCTCATTGTCAGTATTAAAGATCTTGAATGGCCAGTAGATCAGCTGAGCTTTGTTCACGAATAGAACAAAATGGTCTTTCCCAATCTCGGCGCTTTTGATCTGGTCCCACTTAAGGGGCATACCTTCCCGTGGATTTATCTTCATTAGAATTTGCTGGCTGCTGATCTCATATGAGAACTTCTCGAACAGCATCTTACCTTGATCCAGTTGTGTGACTCCATAAAATTGGATCCACCAAAAAAGTACATAAAGTGCCAGTCCGACCACGGCGCCAATAAACCACCATATGGAAGCTGCTCCCGGAATAAAATAACCCAGACAAAGTAACAACGCACCGGCTGCTGCAATCCAACCCTGTTTCTTTAATATCTTCTTCAACGCGGTGTTGATGTATATCTTTTTTTCCAGCTTGTAATTTTTCGTTCTAACAATCATAGTTCTTCTTTATCAATCATTCAACAATCAATTCTTTCCTTACTAGTATTAATAAGCCTTCAGGCTCAAATCCAAACTCTTGACAGAATGAGTTAATGCACCAACTGAAATGTAATCAACCCCACACCTGGCAACGCTGCCGATTGTTTCCTCGGTTATATTACCACTTGCTTCAGTCTTACATTTTCCGTCAATAAGTTGTATCGCTTCTTTC
>DATHIE010000486.1:0-5638 GCA_035316905.1 Chryseolinea sp.
ACTGGTATGGGGTCAGGCAAATTATCTTGAAAAAATGTGCAATGAAACCTTATCCTTTGTGTGGACGATCTATGAGAAGGAAGCAGACGGAGTGATCTCGTTATCAGATGCAAAGAACGAACTGGTCAACTCATATCCGTGGATAAATGACGAACTGCATGCTCAACTTAAAGTCCTGGGTGAATACTATGCCAAGCTGAAGCGATAATGGCTCAGCCATGCCATTCTTTGTTCCATATATCATCATACTTACCGGTATGCCTTCTGAATTGAACGCTCACGTAAGGACAAAGAGGGATCACCTTAAGGTTGTTATCGCGGACATATTTTACCATTGTTTCCAGAAGCTGGGTACTCACTCCTTTTCCCTTCAAGCTTTCAGATACTTCCGTATGGAAAACTGTGAGATTGCTGCCCGAAAGGCTAATGACCATTTCCGCGACGCGTTTGCCGCCTTCTTCAATGAAAAAAGCGCCTTTGCCACTGTCGTCGAGTTTCAATTGAACTTCCATTAGTAAATGATTTTAGGTGTAAATATTAAAATATTTTCCAGGTTATTTAATGATCGTTAACGCGCCCTTTCTTCGGTCTATACATTCCCCTCCATTCAAGGAATAGTAATAAACACCTGATGGGATATCGCCACCATCCCAGTTGTTCTGATATTCGTTGGAGTAGTAGACTCGTTGACCCCAACGATCGAACACGCTAAGCGTACTTCCAAGCAACCGATCATCAATCGTAAAGTATTCATTCAACTGATCACCGTTGGGTGTAAATACATTTGGAATAAAAAGTTCATCCGTAGGAACTTGTAGTATTGACAGCGTATCTGCAGCCGTATTACATCCATTGTCGATATTAACCCAATAGGTCCCAAACTCAGAAATTCTGAAACTTGAATTTGAGGATCCGTCCTGCCACAAAAAATCGAAACCGACTGTATCCATCAACGGTGACACTATTCTCTCAGAGAATGAACAAAGGGTATCATTCTGTCCGAGATCAACGTTCAGATTTGTTCCTTTCAGCTCGCCGATAAATTCCATACGGCTGGGTATCTGCGTTAACGTCGGCAAATTTTTCTCCCAGAAAGGTACACTGTTGTCAATACGGGTGTAAAGGCGGCAGGCCTGGGAATCGTTTACTTTGTAATCCACATCACAAGTGGGAACAGCGTCAGCAGCGGCTATAAACACTCCGTAGTAGGGTGAAGACACAACGGTGGTATTAAGTCCGTCATCCTGCACAGGAAATTCGCTTACCTTGTAGAGTTGGACACCAGCAGCATTACCTTTAACACCTGTCACGGTTATCGATTTGTTGCTGTCCACCAGCGTGAGCGTTGCATCACTCCAGTCGTCCGGGTAAAGGAACACGCTTTCGTCCCCGACTGGGGCGCCTGAAAAAACTCTTGACGGGCTACCGTTAATTGAGCCGTCATGGTAAGAAAGGGAGTTATCGGTCAGAACACTCGCTTTAGTGTTATCAAAATCCCAATAACCAATAAGCCCTTCCTCGTTTCCTTTGAGTTTTTTACACATCTGCTCTCTTATCTCCTCTATTGAGAGCGCACGATTCCAAATTCGCAATTCATCCATAATCCCCTGAAAGTGATACGTCACAACTGACGTTGATTCGTATCCAATTTTCGCCACCTCGCCAGGAAAGGATGAGCTCATAGGAAATTGCGAACTGCCCATATAGCTTCCCCCGATGTTTATACCATTCAGATAAAGGTCCATATCATTTGCGGCTCTCATGATTCCGGTCACGTGCACCCATTTACCGAAAATATTTTCAATCGGTGCGACCTTTCCTCTTCTGAACTGAGCACTATTATTTCCCCTGCCATCGCCATACTCAATTACCATGGAGGTATGAACGATGAAAAAATGAAATCCATTATAGATATGAGTATTGTCCTGACTGGTAAAGATTGTCCCAAAGCCTCCCGGATCAAGGTATATCCAGGCAGAGATCGTAAGCGGCAATTTTGCGTCATCATAGATATTGCCAAGGTCCACATAATCATCCACACCATCGAAACTTAACGCATAGCCAGCCCCAACGTGATCTTGTTTTTGTTGTGAGCAGACGCGGTTCGCCAATAGGATCAAAAATACAACCGTGGCCAACTTCGCATTCATATACTAAGGTAGCCCGAATTTTTCAACGCTCGGCGATGGCAACGAATAAGTTAAAGGGATAAGGAACAGAAAGAAGCCGTAGTAAGAATTGCAACGCTTAGCTGGCTTTTTGCCTGGTTTTACTCCGGCTTTGTATTTCCTTATATAGGATTTCGTTGGGGGAGTCTTCAGGCACCTTGATCATTTTAGACTCGCTTTCACAAATATCGAGGATCGATTCGAGGGCACTTTGCGGAATTATGTTTCGGGGATAAGCACAGAACAAGCTTAAAATCTCGATCTGACAGATCTTGTTCCACAGGTGTTCAAGTTGAACTGTAGCGCCGATGTTACCGTGAGCCCACAAGAGGGCGCCCATTTCTCCAAATACACGCACGTTTCTTTTCCTTGCACGTGCTGTTATAGTGTGTCTATTTATGAGGTGCCTGAACAGTACCTCATCCGGCCAATTGGTTATCATGAACTCGCTTAATGTTTCCCGTGCATTGAGCGCAACGTATTGATCTTGCAACTTAAGGTCAAATACATTGTAGCCCTTAAATCTCAGCCTGTCTTCAAGTGCATGCAAGTGTTCTTCCGTAGCGATGACTGTAACACAATCGTTAGAAGCAAAACCGCTCACTACAAACCCTTCGAGTAAGTTCATATAGGAGCGATCGTCATCATAAATTTGTACAAAGTGATCTCCTGGACCTATTCCACTCCAAAAATCATTGGTCGCCGATCTCCTCCATTTGTTGTTCTTGGCCTCCATTTAGATCAAAATCTACGGTCCTTGATATACTTTGGTCGTTAATAGGGTACGGGGTCAGGTTATCAATTGCAAAAAGTATGCGCGTCGGGAATCACGCCAGGATTTTAGCCCTTCCATGTTTTAAGATTTCCCATTGGGTAGAAAGGGGGGCAACTGTCAACGGTTCCGGATTGATTTTCCCCATCCGGTTTCCCTGGCGCTCACCCTTCATTTGGTTGAAGTCCGTTATCGAGAATCAGTTGAAAAAACGTAAGGTTCAGCCACTTTCCAAACTTGTATCCTACCTGGTTAAAGTGTCCCGCATCCTCAAAACCAAGTTGCTTGTGCAGGTGAATACTCGCGGAATTGTCGGCATCGATACCGGCAATAATGGTGTGAACATCCTTTTTTTTCACCGTGTCAATCAACTGCGTAAGTAATTTTCTGGCAACCCCGAGATTCCGGAAGTCACGGTGTACATATACAGAATGCTCGATAGAATACTTGTATGCAGGCCATGCCCGAAACGGTCCGTACGACGTAAAACCCACAACCCTGTCATTGATTTCTGCAACGATCACAGGAATTCCTTTATCGAGTTTGTCGTCGTACCACTGCTGTCGCATTTCCAGAGTATGAGGATTGTAATCGTATACGGCAGTCGAATTAACGATTGCCTCGTTATAAATTTCGAGTATGGACTGGAGGTCAGTTTTATTGGCTTCGCGGATAAGCATAGAACTCGTTGAGGTGGTAAAAGTGTATCATGAATTTAAGATACCGGAATAACAATTCCCCCTGAAGACCCCACAACTGAAAAAATTAATCAATAAAAAAGGCCACTCCTTGCGAAGTGGCCTTTTACCGGTCCCACTTTACCTACTTAAGTCCATACAGCTCAACGTGAGCTTTTTCATCCCTTGTGTTCGGTTCACTCTTATAAGTGAACGTTACTTTCTTGATTTCTTCAGTTGGATTTTGAAGTTTATATTCTCCAGATTCCACACCTGCTTTGATGACACCATGAATAGGGATCTCTTGCGTGCTTCCTGACTCAAAAAAGACAGTAACCTTTTGAATGTTCATTGTTGCATCGGTTACTTTCAGCTTGATTGCTTTAAACTGATCTTTTCCAAGAACTGCGATAGATTCAGAATCCATCTTGAAGTCCGCTTTTACTTCCCCTATCTTATGCCATCCTGGCTTATCACTTGTGACAATAGCCGGCTCCTGTGCAAAGGTATAAGTGACCATTGCGAATAGAAGGGCGAATACAATTACTACTGACTTTTTCATATTGGTTTTCGTTGTTTTATATTTCATGGTGGTGAAAAATCATACCAAGTTTAATCTTTATAATCTCCCGCATTTTTGGTGGATTTCTGTGGAGTTGTGTAGGATGAGAGTGGTGAAGTGGGTAAAAAGTTCGTCACTGGGGGAGGGTATAAGGTATATGGTATAAGGTATATGGTATATGGTATATGGTATAAGGAATGAGGAATGAGGAATGAGGAATGAAATGCAAGTCGATGGTCCGTGGTCGATGGTTCATGGTTGACAAAGTAGCGGCTATGGGACAAACAAACTATGGACTATGGACCATGGACTGGTACGATTATTTAAGGCTAATGATCAATCTATAATCATTGTCCAATCTATAATCGTTGCCCTATGATACGAAAGCTAAAATCAGGTGAATACAGACTTTATTCCAGGAAGAAAAATCCAAAAACTAAAAGGCGTAGGAATCTTGGGACGTTCAAAACACTGGACGCAGCCAAAAAACATGAGCGCCACATCCAGTATTTCAAACGTCATTAGCGCCAACCTAAGTGCGCGTCTATTTTAGTTTACGCGCGCGCCTATTGGGATTGTAGGAGATCCGTTGCTGAACTCTGCCCGATTTTTTTTGAATGGTCAGAGATGCATTCGACTTCCGCGCGGCTGTGCGGCCATATCTTACAGCTTCGATTTTGTGATCGAAGATCCGTTCGACACGCTCGGAGCTTTCACTTCTCACAGCCCATTTTCCATCGTATGGAATTACATACCTATCCTCACCGTGTTCTTTGACATCGGTGGTTTTTGATTCGTCGGAAGTAGATTCTGTATCCAGCCCACGATTCGCAGCCCAGTCTTTTGCACGACTTATACCCGTCGCAATCGCGATCCCTTCATCTATATCTTGTTCATCTAAAAGCGCATTCGCAATTTCAATTGCTTTTTCCCTGACCGCTACGGGTAAATTCTTCATAGAGGCAGGATAGTCATTATTTGTCCAAGGCATAATTTATTGATTTAGCGATTTAGTGATTAGTGATGTAAGTGGTTCAAATGTCGTGCCCGCGCAGTATGTGTTGATTGTGATTTGGTGAGCGGATGATTTTTGGTGGTGGAGGTTTGAGGGATTGAATAATTAATATGAAAATCTTAATGCTTGTGTATTTACCTCCACAAACGTGATCACATTAACTTTAAATTTCCACAGCAAATAAAATTTGGAATGCTAAAATTCCCGAAATACTCACATTTTTTAGAATGGCACAGTTTTTACGTTTTGATTTGCGTTAGCCTTTCAGGGAGTGATGCGTTATGCGATAACTACCTAGGGATAAAATAAAAACCTGGATGAAAAGTCAAGGGGGCTATCCCGACGGTGACATTCGAATCGCATCTGAGAACATATCCTTAAAACTTGATCTGGGTCATGCCAGCGAAAGGAGAGAGTATAACAGGGAGGCTGTCCGAATTTTCC
>DATHIE010000487.1:0-8634 GCA_035316905.1 Chryseolinea sp.
TCGGATGCCGACCTCTTTTGCCCTTTTTTCAGAACGGGCTGTGCTCAGATTCATGAAGTTGATGCATGCCAGAAGCAATACAAATCCGCCAACAAACCCGAAAAGCCACACGATCTGAATAGCTCCGCCTGCCATGACACCATTCTTCCATTCCGATCGCAGATGCCAATCCTTCATGCGATGTAAAGCGAGCTGCGGGTTAACGGATACATAGCCCTTGTCTTCCCTAACGTTATTCAGGATCGCATCCCTGATCTGACCGGAAGCGGATTCAAAGGTGCTATGATCGCCGATCGCTACATAGATATTGAGAAAGTCGTTAGTGAAGCTTACGTTTTGCATCCACTCATTGGCCGAAAAAGCCAAGTCGAACGGCGCATAAAATTTCATGCCATGGAAATCGCTGTTATAGGGCAGGTCTTCATAGACGCCCGTAACCTTCACATCCATCCGGTCGCTATTATCGATCTTCAGGAGCTTGCCCATAGGGTCATCGTCTCCAAAGAGAGCTTTTGCGGCGGACTGAGAAATTAAAATCGAATGAGGATCATTCAATCCGGACCTGAAGCCCTGAAGCATTTTTAACGTGAACATTTCAGGTCCGGCAGTTTCGATGAACCCGCCACGCAGCGATAATTTTGTTTCCCCTGCTGAAACGATATGGTCATGAGCCAAAGCCGTCATCACCACGTGTTTGAAATGATTTCCGTATTTGGTTCTCAACTCATCGCCGAGGGCATTCGGCAAGATTGGGGTCGATAAAGTTTCCCCATTCATATTGAGATTTCTCATGACCCGCGCGATGCTGTCATAATTCTTATGATACATATTGAATTCCAATTCATCATAGATCCATAACCCAATGAACATGGCCACAGCCATACCCATTGCCAGGCCACCGATGTTGATGAACGAGTATCCTTTGTTCTTTACAAGATTCCTCCAGCCTATTTTGAAATAGCTTTTATACATACCGTAGTTGGTTAAATTTTGATATCCGTCTACCGGTTTAATAATGCCCGGTCTGAAGAGCAGTAACACATCGATGATAAACCTGATGTCTGCGTTTCGTTTTCCATTTTTCCGTATGCGCTTTCGATATACTTCTATCAGGTCTCCTTCGATATCATCCATGATTCGTGGATGGCAATACCGTCGAAAGAAGCGAAGAAAAAGTTTTGGTGGGTAAGGTTTTGTTTCCTGCATGGTTGCTTTCACTCATGCCTCAATGAAATCACCGGATTCATCAGGGCCGCCCTTAAACTCACAAATACTATTGATGCCACAGAAATTGCCAGGAGAAGCAGGGGAGGAAGCACGAACATTTGCCATCCCAATCCAATGTGAAAAGCAAAGTTATTCAGCCAGTTCTGGGTGCCTAAATAAATCAGTGGTATTGAAATGATATAGGATACGATCACGAGTAGGGCTGAATCCTTTGAAAACAGCATGAGAATACTGGGAGCAGAAGCACCAAGGACTTTGCGAATCCCTATTTCTTTGGTTCGCTGGGTTACTGCAAACAGGCCGAGTCCTAACAACCCTAAACATCCAATCACAATTGCCAGCGCGGTGAATATTCCAAATATGGTACCGAATTGCTGGTCACTCTTGTACTGGTTATTAAAGTGATCGTCGAGGAAAAAATACTCAAAAGCGTTGCCGGGGAAAGCATCCGAGTAAATATCTTTTATTGCGTTGATGTTTTGAGTAAGTCCCGCTGGCTTAATGCGCACGGAAAAGAAACTGCACCATCCCTCACGGGGATAATAGTAGGCGATTGGTTCATAATTTTCCTTAAGCGAAACCTGGTGATGATTCTTAACCACGCCGACGACTTCTGCAGGATATTCCCCCTGGCCCAATCTGATCTTAATGTTTTGGCCAACTGCATCCTGAGGGGTCTGAAATCCAAGTTGGAAGGCAAGGTATTCGTTGATCATTATTTTGTTCTGGCCTCCACCGACATAGTATCCGTCAGCCGTCAGCTCCCTTTCGTTTTCTGAATAAGAAATGAATTTATCATTTTCGCCCAGATCCCTGCCCGCCGCCATGCTCATGCCGAAAGTGGAAATAGTTTGATCGTCTACACTGAAGTGATAGGTAATCAGTCCGTTTTGTGGATCGTCAGCTGCTTTGCGAATTGTATTTCTTCCTGCGATCGCTCGACCAGGAATCTCACCTGACGCCGTCACTTGCTCCACTGCCTGAAGTTGCAATATCTTATTCTTGAAATATGCAATCTGACTGGAGTAAGTTGAATCGTCGTTTATAGCCGCTGATCGTAATACCAGCACCTGTTCTTTATCGTAACCGAGGTCAGCTTTCTGCATAAAGTTCAGTTGTCTGGAGATCGTTATCGTGCCTGCAATAAGAAAAATGGAAAGTACATATTGAAAGACAACCAAACCTTTGCGAAGTACAATTCCTGAACGGGATTTATAAAACTTGCCTTTTAATACCAAAGCTGGATTAAAGTTGGATAGTAGTAATGCCGGATAAATTCCAACGATCAAAATACCGGTGGAGAGCGCAGCAAGCACAATTCCCCAGAATGAAAAACTATACCATGTCCCAGAAGTTTGCAATACACTGGAAATGTCTTTGCCTACGATAGTCTCAAAATATGGAATGCCGAAGGTGAGCAAGATTCCAGCAAACAAAATGGCGAACACATTCACAAGCAAGGCATCGAAGAAAAACTGGGTAATCAGCTGTCGTTTCGTCGCGCCTGAAACTTTCCGCAGCCCAACCTCCTTCGAGCGCTCGAGGGACTTTGCCGTGGAAAGATTCACATAGTTTATCCAGGCAATAACCAATACAAACAATGAAAGTAGGGTCAGAAAGTAAACGGTGCGTTCACTGCCATTGATATCCTGCTCAAGACCCAGGTCTGATTTTAGATGGATGTCCGTTATCGGTTGCAGATAGGTGCTGGATTCGAACTTATGTTCTTCCCAAATTTTGCTCAGGTACTTTTTCATGAAGCCCGGCAATTTTGCTTCTACGGTTTTGGGATCAGTTCCAGGTGCTAGCAAAATATAATTATAAAATTCCGGCCAGGCCCAATTGTCATAACCCCACTTGTCGCCCAATGTTGAGAATGATAAGAGGATATCGAACTGAAGGTGCGAGTTCACAGGAATATTGGCCAATACACCCGTGACCTTGAAATCCTGCTGATTTAGTTGCAGTATCTTTCCCAACGCATCGTCAGAACCAAAATACTTTTCTGCTATGCGTGCTGTAATGACGATGGACTTAGGTTCACTCAGTGCAGTTTTTACATCACCATCTGTCAGAGGAAAAGAGAACACCGTCAGGAATGACGGATCAGCAAGGTAAACTCTTTCTTCATTGAAGATGATAGGTGCGCCATCTCCTTTTGTGTACGAAACTGTCGCTGCCGGAATGAATAATGACGCACGCACAAGCCTGGCAAAATCCTGAACTTCCGGAAGGTCGGCCTTGAGCATCGGTCCCATAGCAGGATGCGTAGTTGCTGAAGGTCTAAGCGATGAAAAACTTCCAGAATACGATATCGGCAGACGGTAAATCCTATGTGCATTTGCGTGAAATCGGTCATAACTTAATTCCACCTGAATATATTGATAGATTAAAAACCCTACGGCAAGGCCGATAGCGAGACCCATTATGTTGATGAATGAGTATCCTTTGTTCTTCACAAGATTTCTCCACCCGATCTTCAAATAACTTTTATACATACCGTAGTTGGTTAAATTTTGATATCCTTCAGCAGGCCTGATAATGCCAGGTCTGAAGAGCAGCAGTACATCGATTATAAACCTGATGTCTGCGTTTCTCTTTCCTTTCTTCAGTACTCGCTTTCGGTATATTTCTATCAGGTCTCCTTCGATGTCATCTATCAGCCGTGGATGGCAATACCCTCGAAAGAAGCGAAGAAAGAGTTTTGGTGGGTATGGCTTTGTTTCGTCCATGGATCAACTGCCTATGATCTTCAGCTCCAATGAGATCTTCGGGATTGCCTTCCAAAGTTCGTCTCTTGTATGCCGTGAATATTCCAACGCCTTTTTTCCGAGGGCAGTCATTTGAAAATAGCGTCGCGGTCGGCCGGCACGATCTTCTGTGCCTTCGCCCAGGAATGACTTGATGTATCCCTTTTTCTCCAACCGCAGCAGGGCAGCATGTAGTGCACCCATGCTGACGTCACGGGCCAGTCGTAATTCAATTTCCTCTTTGATGCCCACACCATAAGCACCTTTATGAAGGATCGCGACGGTCAGAAGTACGATCTCTTCAAACTCTCCCAAATGATACTTTTTCATCGAGTCGAATAATATTTTCTAAAAGAAGGAATAATAATTGTGCCAAAACTCATTTAAGCCGTTATGACTGCGTAGGTGCGAGTTCAACATTATAAGATGTTCATATGCGGGCGAGGTTTTTCCGAAACCGATCAGGGTACCCCCTGGCCCCCTTCAGGGGAAAGTCACCCCCTAGCCCCTTCAGGGGAATGTCTTCGAAATGAGAGAAAGTTAAGTTTGTAAATCGCATGACTTCGATGTTAAATTTTTCAATAGCTTTCGAGCGCACGCTATCATTAAATTTTGCTTCGCTATTGTCGTGCACGGGACCATCTACTTCAATCACCAGGGCGTGCGAATGACAGTAAAAGGTTATAAGTTGGATCGCTACAGGGTCACCTTATTGAAATCTTGCTCTTGCTTTCATCGATTGCGACAAACGTAAAACTCCCGCTGATGGCCTTCTCACGTGCCTCGGAGTACATCTCTTCAACAAAGATCTCAACTTTAACCTTGACGCTCGTGTTGCCAACATACGTGACATTTCCGACTAGTTCGATAATAGTGCCGGCAGGAATTGGCTTGGTGAAATCGATCTTGTCAGATGAAACGGTTACAACACGCTTCCTGGAAAATCGCGTGGCAGTGATAAAGGCGACCTCGTCCATTAAGAGCATCGCGGTGCCTCCGAACAACGTGTCGTAATGATTAGTGGTGTTGGGAAAAACTGCTTTGAATATTCGTGTGGTCGAGTTGGTAATTCTTTCTTCAATAGTCATGTTAATAGGTTTTGGAGCTATTTCCGCATAAGCCTTTCTAAGGCGATCAATAATTTTCTATTGTGAAATTCCACCCTCAGTTGGGCCATACATTTTGCACATAGACAGTCGTCATACATATTCTTAATATAATCCCTTTCAGGATCACTCAGTTCAACTGCCGCACACTGGCAAAGTAGGATTGATCCTACTTTGCATTCTATCTGTGCGTTGCAGCGGGGACAGTAATTATACTCATGTAAACACATCGCAATGAAATCTGCTTAGTCTAATTATGTGGGACTGTCTCCCGTACTAACTGACGCAACTCCTTTGCAGCCGATACCATCTCAATCAGGGCTTTTTTTGTTTCATCCCATCCTCGCGTCTTTAAACCACAATCGGGATTCACCCACAGTTGGGCAACCGGAACAACATTCCGGGCCTTATTCATTAGCGATACCATTTCGTTCCTGGAAGGCACTCGGGGTGAATGTATATCATAGACACCTGGACCAATATCGTTCGGATAATTGAAGTCGGCAAAGGAATCCAGCAATTCCATTTGCGAACGCGAGCATTCGATCGTGATAACATCCGCATCCATATCTGCGATATTTTGAATGATATCGTTAAATTCCGAATAACACATATGGGTGTGTATTTGCGTTTCGTCGCGCACACCACTGACCGAGATCCTGAAAGCTTTCACTGCCCAATCCAGATAGTTCTGCCAATCGGCCTTTCGAAGAGGTAAACCTTCCCTTATCGCTGGCTCATCTATCTGGCTTATTTTTATACCTGCTCGTTCAAGATCAAGAACCTCGTCACGGATAGCAAGTGCTATTTGAAAAGTCGTGTCCTTTCGTGGCTGATCATCGCGGACAAAAGACCATTGCAATATGGTGACGGGTCCGGTAAGCATTCCTTTCACTGGAGCCTTTGAAATGGACTGTGCGAATTTTGTCCAGTACACCGTCATAGGATTTGGTCTTGATACGTCACCGAAAATGATGGGAGGCTTTACGCAACGTGATCCATAACTTTGCACCCAGCCGTTTTTTGAAAAAACATATCCTGCCAGTTGCTCACCGAAGTATTCGACCATGTCATTGCGTTCGAACTCACCGTGGACCAGTACATCGATGCCGATCTCTTCCTGCCACCGAATGGCCTTAGTTGTTTCAGACCTTATCGCATCATCGTATTGTTGTTGTGTCAACTCTCCCTTTTTCAGCTTCGCTCGCCATGTTCTTACTTCCGCGGTCTGGGGAAATGATCCAATCGTTGTTGTCGGAAACATTGGTAAACCAAGGGCGTCTTGCTGCTTTTGTTTTCGGAATTTAAAGGTATTCTGTCTTTCTGCATCCGAGTCTGTAATAGTATCCACACGTTTCTTTACATCAGGATTGTGAATCAGTGTAGAAATCCTTCTCCTTTCAATAGCTTTCTGGTTCGTGACGTAGGCTGATGAATTTAAGTTGTTTGAAACTGCAAGATTCTTCAGGTCGCCAATCTCGCCTAATTTTTGTTTGGCAAACGACATCCATTTTTTGATTTCCGGAAGCAGAGCCTTTTCATTCGTCTCCAGCTCAAGGTCACAGGGGGAATGAATAAGAGAACACGAGGCAGCGATCATGACTCTTTTTTCTCCCAACTTTTCTATTGCTTTATTGATACTAACAAGGGATTTTGAATAGTCGTTGATCCAGATATTGCGTCCATCGACCACGCCCAATGACAATGACATCTGATCCGGCAAGCTGGTTAAAAGATCATCTATTTGTTGTGGCGCCCGGACCAAATCAATATGCAAACAACACACCGGTAAGGAACATGCTAATCTTACGTTATCGCGAAGCCCCTCGAAGTACGTGGCGACAATAGTTTTGATAGCAGGGAATTCTTTTTTTATTTCCGAATACACATAAGTAAACGCCTTTTTTTCTTTTTCATTTAGATCGAGTGCCAAGAATGGTTCATCGAACTGAACCCATTGCACATCCAACTGGTCCAGTTTTTTTAACACCTCAATGTATACTGGCAGAAGATTCTCGATCAGATCAATTCTTTCAAAGACTGATTCCTTTTCTTTGCCCAGTAACGAATAAGAAACGGGGCCGATAAGAACAGGTTTTGTGATAATTCCAATTTGTTTTGCCTCGTAGAATTCGTCAATGATCTTGGTTGAGAACAAGCGGAATTGCTGGTCCTTATGAAATTCGGGTACGATATAATGATAGTTCGTATCAAACCACTTTGTCATTTCCATGGCCGTTATATCCAACCCGTCTTTTTGGTAGCCCCGCGCCATTGCAAAATACAGATCCAACTCAGTATTGTTCTTATTCAAGATCACTTCATGATAACGTTCAGGGACGGCGTTGACTGTTAGTGACATATCCAGTACCTGATCGTAGAATGAAAAGTCATTAGAGGGGATCAGATCGATTCCGGCATTTTTTTGCAACTCCCAGTTTTCTTGTCGGATATTTTTTCCAACCTGCACTAAGTTTCTTAGGGTTGATTTCCCGGACCAATAGATTTCATTGGCCTTCTTCAATTCACGTTGACTACCAATTCGCGGGTAGCCGAGATTGTGTGTAAGCATTTGTTTGCTTGGTTAAGTTGAACATTAATTTAATGCTCGTTGCTCAACAGCTAAACGATGCTTGCGCGAAATAGAATTTAGACAGGATAAAAAGAGTGCGCACCACCAGGATTAAGGCGCGAACGATTCGATGCCTGACAGATGCTTCAGTTTCGCGAAAGCAATGTCAATGCGTTAGTGGCAAGTCTCCTGGCTTTCCTGACCTTGTCCGCCTTCTCGCCTCAAATGGTTGAGACAATGGCATATTGAACAAAGCTTTTTCCTCCGACTCGTCGGGGGACAGGATTACAGTTGCGCGACAGCCCGTGATTTACACACGGTTCCTTATTAATTCTCCCGATCGGGAGAAACCAGCAACGGCTATGATTGTTTATGATGCAAAGAACGAACTGTCGGCAATATAGCAAATCCTGTCGAGTCCATCGGAAATGCGTGAGTTCCAGCGTTGAATTATAGAATGGTATTAATTGCGGGCTGTAGGCATAAACGTTCTGCAGCATTACGGGATGGTTTGCGTATTTGAGACCGAGCAGACCGTTTCCTATTTTCAAGGTATAGAGCCCTATCCAGAATTGAAAAATCGAGTGCTTCTTGAAAAAATAACAGGAGAACAACTAAGCGATGCATTTTGAAAGTTCTGAGCACGCTCAGTGACGCGACCCGGCCGAACACCAAACTCCCTTAACCTACGGGGTAAAGTTTATGCGGCACTACATAACCTAGGCCGCCGTAACTAATCGCGGGTTCAAATCCTTTGGGCAGGTTTTTTACAATTACGTCGTGCAGCTTGTTAAAGGGTTCAAGCCGGTCCTCGGGCAGGTTTAATAAAATATCCTCAACAGTTTTGCCTTGCGCCTTCATAGGGTCATTGTTTAATCAAAAATACTATTTCTTAATGGACGCGTTTAGCCACCAATTGTGGCTAACGGGTTGATGATAATGCCGGGGCCTTTGCGCAATGAACAGGCAACAATGAACA
>DATHIE010000488.1:0-13580 GCA_035316905.1 Chryseolinea sp.
TCGATCCAGTAGTTCGTGCGCCCTGTCAAATCGATACTTGGATGCACTCGTTTTTACATGGTCGATGTTAAGCTGCGTGGTACCCAACGTATCGCCCTGAAAATGATTTGTACTCACTATATAATTTTCTGACGATTCGTAAAAGTCGATCGCTTCCGGTGTCTTTTCAATCAGCGATGCTTTGCCTTCTTTCGCGGAACCAATTAGAAATGACTCAGCTACAAACATTTTTCTTTTTTGAGCGATGGAATACGCTTCCTTGATAGTGGAAGCATACTGAAGTATCTCACGAGCAACCAAAGATACCGGTGTCGCCGAGGCGGGGGGAATATCCGATTTTGCCGCGTTGATGGTGACGGTGAGTCCCTGGTCGTTCATTCCGGACAGGACGCCAGTCATTCCCCCGAAAGTAACCATCATAAACTTGTATCCCTGCGAAGGTCTATAAAAGGCTACGATCTTATCACGCGCAAAATCATCACCAACGTAAAAATCAAAATTCCGTGCAACAATCAATGTACTGTCTTCCGACTTGTCGCCCCACGTTGCAAACGACGTGCACCCGACCAGCGACATATTTTGCAAAGCATGTCCGATATCATGAGCAGCGTGATAATTCAATATCCTTTGGTACGGTTGAGCTATGTCATTAAACTCAGTAGAGGCTACCTGAGATACACCGAGGATCTCCTGCTTGTATTCATCCGTTACATTATCCGGCAGATCGCGGTTAAACCACCCTACAAAAAACTTCAATGTTTCCAGGTAGAATTCATTGGAAACAAGTCTGTGGATCTGATCGGTAAAAACCTGTTCCTGGTACCGGACAAGATCTTCTGTGAGCTTGCCGTTTGCGAGACCCCGTTCATATGGTTCACCTTCGACGTATAGTTCATAAAGGCCGCTTTCACTTTTTCGAAACCAGTTATTGCCGAGCACAAAAAGTCCCTTAACCGGCTGGCTAACGCTCATATTCCCCATAGCGCCTGAAGTCGCCGTTGGTGGATCTACTTTAGAAACCAAACGGATATAAACCAGAAGCAGGAGCAGCAACAGTATGGCTACCCCAAAAATCCACGCCAATATCCGTACAAACGTCCTAAGCATTTCTGATTTTTCCCACAAGATATTCCATTCCTAAAACCTGCGCGCACGTTGCAACGGCGCTGATTGTTACGCCGAGGACTCCATGCATGTTGATACTCTGACCCGTTAACAGCAAGTTCGGAATTTTTGTGCGCGGAGAAATGAACGTTTTTAACGGTTCACGATAATCTTTTGCATAACCATAAAGTGATCCATCATCGGATCCTATATAGTCTCTTGCGGTAAGTGGCGTTGCCGTTGTGTAAGATTTGATCGCGTCTTTAAATCCAGGAAAACGTTTTTCAACGCGATCAAAAAGTCTTTCAGCTTTTATCCGTTTGAAGGCTTCGTATGTTTCTCCCCGTTCATTCTCATTCGATACCGTATTAAAAGTGTCCTTCCACTGGTCAACCTCATCCATACGCATATAAGTCATGACGGTAAGACCCTCGGCATACTCCGTAGATTTTGATGACGCAACGAAAAACAAAGCAAATCCCTGCGGCCAGGTATCATCCGTATAATCGCTCACACACCATGGATTCTCCTGCTCATAACAATAAATGTTACTGTTCATGTATTTGAACGAGTTCTTTTTCAATACTACGTTCGCATAGAACGTAGATATAGTACTGTCAAGGCTTTTCAAACGCGAACGAAATGCATTCTTAAACATCTTGGTTTCCGTGATTTCAATTGTCTTTGAAGGATTCACGTTTGAAATGAAAAGGTTCGCGTGGTAGCGCTCTCCTTTCGAATCTTCGGCATAAGTTACCTTGCCGCCTTCTTCCTTCAGCTTGACGACATTCACGTGAGTAATTACTTTTCCCCCGTGACTGGTTATCTCTTTTGCGAGATACCTCGCGATCTGCGATCCACCATCCACAAACTTCCACGAACTTTCGATGTAATGATTGACGATTAACGCATGAACAAACAACGGTGATTTATTTGGGGCGCCTGCATACAGAATGTTGGTACCCGCGAGTACACATTGGAGCTTTTTGTTACTGGTTATTGACTCGATGTAGGCCTGAACATCTGTGGTGTAAATGCTTTCACTTTGCGAGTAGGTCCCGACATGGAGATTATACAAAGGAAACTGGCCGCATATCTCCCTCATCTTATCACAATACGCACGAATTGCAATTTCTTCATCAGGAAAGTTGGAAACCATGATCCGGATGAAGTTGTCGTACCCTTGTCCGTACCAATATATGACCGGGTCATCCTTAAAGATCAATCCGTCGACAAAGTCCTCATCCATCTTACGGATCTTGACCTTATCCATGATCCCCAGGTACTTGAAAAGCTGATACATGTTTTGACCCTTGCTGAGGCCGCCCACATAATGCACCCCTGTGTCGAAGATCACTTTTTCGCGAACAAAGATCTGAAGCATGCCTCCAATCTGTTTGTTCTTCTCCAACACACAAACCTTATATCCTTCTTTTGCCAGAATTGTCGCGGATGCCAGTCCCCCGAGTCCACTCCCCACAATAATTACGTCATACTGTTGCATCTTCTACGAATGAATTAGGTGTCGATTCCCGATTGCCTTTTAACCGATGTTACAGCAACGTTTTTTGGATTACAAAAATAACATTCGAAGTAAATTTTGCATCATCTAATACATTTACCGTCAATCCGCTTGACACCGCCAGCTTCCTGATTCTTTCGCCAGAAACAAAATTCAGGGAATTGACGGACTTATTAAACCTGAAAAGCTTCACGGAAAAAAATTCAGTAATCATAGTTCCTTTGTGTCGTTTTGACAGGTCCGCATTTCCTTCCCTGACAATCAATCGTCCACCCTCGTTGAGTGCATCGAAGCATCTTTTCAACAAAATATCCTGATCCGCCTCCCTTAGATAGTGAAGCACATCACTGACTACAATAGTATCATATTTATCTAATTGAAACGTTGTAACGTCAGCGCAGTAGAAATTAAGGCGGTCGGTTTTTAAATATCCGTTGTTTGCAGTGTCAATCTTTTCTTCGTCATAATCAACACCGGTTATGTATCGTTCGTTCGAAGTGAATTGTAACATATAACAGAGAAACCCATAACCACAACCCAGGTCCAACACCGTGCCTTTCGACGGTATCAGTTTATTAAAGGGCGCGTAATCTTTTTCAAGTTTTAGCTTCACTCGCAAATACCATTCAAGTACCGGACCTTTATAGAGGTAGTTTGTGATCAGTTTGTATGAAAAATATTGGGGAGTTTCCACCTCTTTTGACAATGCGTCGAATTCCTCGCGGAAATATCGACTAATGCCCTTGGTTCGCTCAGAGTATGTAGCACCAAATCTTTCCTCGCCAGGTTCGATTCGTGGAAGGAACTTAAGCGTTAGCGTGCCTTCTGTCAGGTAAAATGTTCCTTTTGGAATGCTATGTGCGGCACCGTGAATCAGCAATGGCAGAATGGGGCGTTTCAGAGTTTCGGCCAGGTAAAATGCGCCCTTATGAAATCTCTTTATTTTGCCATCCTCCGACCTCTTTCCCTCCGGAAAAATCACCACGGAGTAACCTTCAGCCATCCGATCGCTCAGCCTGTCAACGCTTTCCTCAGCTCCTTCTGATACAGGATAATAATCCGCCAGCCTCACTACTCCGCCCATTACCGGCGAATTCCAAACCCACTTATTCGTTAAAAGGATCAGCTTTGGATGTAAACTGGTGGTAGTCAAAATATCGAGAAAAGAAGTGTGATTGGATATTATAATACTCGCCCGATCAAATTGATCTCGTGATCGACCGATAATTTTAAGCTTAAGATTCCAAGCCACGAATAACAATGTCCCCGTGAAAAAACCTAGCAGAGTATGATAGAAAAGCTTCAATTTCTTTCTCCCAAAAGGTAATGTTCTTATCAATAAACCGACAACGGTCAGCACCAATGCACCAAGAACAAAACTGGAATACGTAAAAAGAGTCCGCAATATTCCCGACCAGGTCATAGGTGTAAATCCTTTTCTGGTTCGGTTCGTAATGAGACGTCTAAATAGAAACGGCTCCAGCGTCTGCGACATAACAAAGACACATACGATTCCAATTATGGA
Source organism: Chryseolinea sp. (assembly GCA_035316905.1). Classification (GTDB taxonomy): domain Bacteria; phylum Bacteroidota; class Bacteroidia; order Cytophagales; family Cyclobacteriaceae; genus Chryseolinea. The sequence goes on from DATHIE010000488.1 coordinate 4,152, forward strand.
TATCGAAGCAATTGACCGCAGGGCAGGATGTTTCGCGAAAATCAGCACGCCTAATCCGGCAATAGTTGTTGCCGCCGACAAGAATATTGAAGCGCGTATTGACGGAAGGACTTTCTTGCCGTACTGATATTCGCTCCGCAGCCCGTCCATAATAAAAATACTATAGTCATCACCAAGTCCGAAGATGAATGTCGACACCATTACGTTCACGATGTTGAATTCAATATTGAACAAAGCCATAAAGCCGAGAATCCATATCCAGGTAATGAACATCGGCGCAAACGTGATTACCGTAAGCTCTATACGCCCGAATGAAATAAAGAGAGTGATAAACACCAGGATCGCCGTGAATGTCACAATGAAATTGAAGTCTGCATTTACGTATTCCACAAACATGTTCGTGAGCATTTGCCGGTCGAACGCATAAGAAGATGTACCGTCAAGCTTAGCATACACCCCTTGCCGGAGGGTGGGCTCGACATTCAACAAGGATACTACTGACGCCGACCTTTCATCTTCAATTATGTATTCATCAAAAAAGGCAGCACGAATGGTGTTCATTGACGACGTATCAGCTACCTCATAAGTTTTATTGACCATTTGGTCGAAGTTTGACAACACCTGATTTGAAAACTTCAAGGCACCGCCCTCGCGTCGTACGACATTTGCTACCGTCGACTTTCTTTCCCCTGTCCAGAATGAATTCCAATGCGCTATCCTTTTCTGTTGTAATGAATCTGAAATCAGGAACGTTGACACAGTAGAATATTTCCGCAGTTGATCGCGTTCCTTAAGGTCCCGGAGTAACGGCGTTATTTGTTCTGACTTACGCAATGCGGCTTGAAGGTCGGCACCGGTTGAAAGAACATAAATTGCGCTTAGAGAAGACCGGTTGATGGATTCCAGCTTTTTTTGCGCCTTAAATGTCTCCTCCGTCATGAAATTCAATTTGCCCACGTCGCTGTTGAAGGTGACCTGGCGGGCAAAATAAAAAAACACAGGAGTAACGAGGAAAATAAACCAAACCAGACGGCTGTTGTCCAACACAGACGATAGAGATAGTCGCTCAAGCCAACTTTGTTTGGCATGATCACTCAGAAACAATTTGTCAGGAATCAAATGAGGAAGAAAAATCAACGCACACAAAGCCGCCCCTATCAAACTAAATCCCGCAAACAAGCCAACATCGCGAAGTACTGCGGCATTCGCGAACCGAAGGCAAAAAAATGCAAGTACGGTAGTGGTGCTTCCGATGGTTAAAGGCCACACGAGGTCTTTTATTACAGTCTTGATATCGGGCGTGTGTTTTAGGTGCGTTAGAAAATGTAATGAATAATTAACGGCGATTCCGAGGATGACAGAACCCGCTGCTAACGCGAGTATGGACACTGAACCCTTGACCAGGTAGATAGAACAAAGAGAAAACAAACCGCCAAAGATGACTGGTATCAGGATCAGAAACGGGGCTCTTTTCTTTTTGAAGAATCCAATTAGAAAAACCATCAGCAGTACAACCATCAGGCTAATGGTAAGTATAGAATCGCCTCGCAGTTGTTTAGCATTTCCGACCGCCACCGCCGACGCACCAAAAAAGGACGCAGACGCATGTAGTTGGTTGACCGATGCCTGATTAACTATTGACGCCAATTCATCTATAAATGCAGTATTCCTTCCTGTTTCGGCTGAGGAGAACACTGGTTCAAGGAAAAAGATCAAATGCCTGTGATCTTTTGTAATGATGTATCCATCATAGAGTTCAAAGTTATCGTCGTATTGTAGCTGGCGGAGCTTCCCAAGCGCGAGGAATGAAAAACCCAATGGATCTTCCGCGATAATTCGCTTCACGGCGACGCCGGCGGGAGAAATAAGTTGCCTGTAATTAGCTTCGAGGGCTCCTTGGATGTTAGCAGGATTCACAATCGAATCGAGCTTAACATAATCGGCATCGTCGAGAAAGATCGGTAGGTGCTGATGAACAATGTTGATCATTTCCAGGATCTTTTCTTCGTCAACCCTGCTGCTGATCTTATTGATATAAGGGTTTAGATTTCTTTCAATCCTCCCAACTAAGGTATCGGCAAGTACTACCAGACTGTCTGGCTGAGGTGCTGCAGCGCTATCTTTTGCAGACACCATAATCACTAGCCGTTCTACAAACCTGGAGTTCCTGAACACGTAATTCAGTTTTTCGACGCGTTCATCGTCAGGGAAGAATTTGGTAATATCTTCCTCAATATCTATTTGAGATGCGCCCAGGCCAATTGCAAGTGTGGTCAATAGAAAGAACGCCCAGAAGACTTGCTTCCTACGCTGGAAAAAATCGTACAGGTTAAGGAAGAACTTCGACATGAATCAGGTTTTTGACCTCTTAAAGATTTTCAGCGCTATATAAGTCAAGCCTCCAAAAATAACACCTGCGGTAATAGCAAGAGATACTGCCCCATAAACATATTGAACTAGGTTACTCGCGACGGTTTCAAAAGTGATTTCCTTGCTAAACGAAATACCTTCTACTTGCTCGCCTCTCCACAATGCACCCATCTGATAACTCAAAAAAAGGATCAGGGGGATCATTGGCGGAATACTAATGTTTGCAGCAATAATTACCAATGCTTTGTTCAGGCGAAGAAGAAAAGAAAGTGTAATCGCGACGACCAGCTGAAACCCCCAAATGGGGACTATGCCCATAAATACTCCAAAGCCGACGGATAGAGCTTTTACTGCATCCGATTCATCAGGATTATAGATATGCTCGTAAAGAATATCCCTGAAATTTTTTTTTTAATGCTCCGGAAAAAGTCCCGGGGTTTGATATAGAAAAGTGCCATGATAACAAGCACGGTGTTCAACACGCTTATCCGTGAAAAGTCTTTGAATGGGCGGAAGTGCGAAATACGCTTTGCTTTCTCCGCATAAAAAACGCGCACCGGGACGTGGACAATCTCGAAGCCGCTCCACGCGGCGCGCACGAGCACTTCAATCTCAAATTCAAATTTACGAGTGAGGAAATTTATTGTACTCAGTTGTTTGACTGGATAGAGTCTATATCCACTCTGTGTATCCTGCATCGTCAATCCAGTCTCCACCCAGAACCAAAAATTTGAGAACTTATTGCCAAAGCTGCTTTTGCCAGGAACTGAAGACTGCCCCATGTTACGGGCACCGATAATTATGGCGGAAGGATGCTCTTCCACTCCCTGTAGAAATTTTGGGAGATCCTCGGCGAAGTGTTGTCCATCAGAATCGATGCTGATAGCGTAATCATAACCTTTCTCTACGGCACGCTGAAACCCCTGACGCAAGGCATATCCTTTGCCCCTGTTCTTTTGGTAGGAGACCAGCTCGATACCAGTAAACCTTTTTAGAATTTCCGGAGTCGAGTCTGTGGACCCGTCGTTCACCACAATCACCTGATCAGTAAAGGAAAGTACATCGCGCAACACCTGTTCCAACGTCTGCTCGTTGTTGTATGTTGGAATAAGAACACATACTTTTTTTTGAACAAAAAGGGGGCGGAAAGATGCAGGTTCCATTAAGACGTTTTCAACGCAGCCTTTAATTTAAAGAATGTGACCGTTCCGGCAAAAAGGGAGGCGTTTAGATTGAATGTACCGCTATCTTCGGAATATGTAATGGAAACATCAACCTCGGGGTTTTGATCCGGATTGATTACCGAGAGGAACTTCATATTGTCAGCGCCAGAAATCATCAGGGATCTTTCAGTTGTTACTTCCATGATCTCGCGAATGATCTGCATCATACAAACTCCGGGCACTATAGGCAGACCTGGAAAGTGTCCTTCGAAGATCTTGTGTCTGCGGTTAATAAATATCTTCGCACGCACCGTATTGTCAGATGCGTCACGATTCATGATGGTATAAAAATCGTCAAGCAGGATCATTCCTTTTGAATACGGGTCAATTTTATGTTCATCCTGAAAGTATGATGGTCAACTTCTATTGTAGCCGGTGTGGGGAAGCCCGAGCCAGGTGTACGGACCGTGACTAGTCGTTTACCTTTATCGCCCCATTCCAACCGTAGTAAAGAAGCACAATCTTTGTTGGTAATGAAATAGGCAGTTCCATTTTTTTGCTTAAATCCAAAGTATACGTCATCAACGGTGGTATAACGCTCTCTGACACCGTCTAAGAAAGGTATGCCGAGCACAAGTGCAAAATCTTTTTCAAGAGTCTGAATCACTGCTTTTCGGTTAAACTGCTTAATGACAGACACTACACTAAACCGACCCGCTTTGGAGAACGAAAAATCAAAAAAAGTGAGGCCCGCTTCATTCGTAAATACGATTCTTTTTGAACTATCCGGCATGTTCTTAAAAAGAAGCAACCCGCTGATATGTCTTCCCGAGACATCTACACTTGCGTCGTACCAGGATGTTTGTATTACTAACGGCAATATCCTGTTGGGACAATCTCCATCGTTTTGTGTTTTCTGAAGATGTGCATACTCAGATGCGCATCCAATCAGACAAACGGCGATGATTGATTCAAAAAGCAAACACCGCATCTGGGAGTTGTGTGTTTAATTTTTTATCCTTAAAAAGGATGGTAGTTCGGTCGCCGGATTTTTCATTCATTTCAATAGAGTTTGCGGCAAAATCTTTTTTATCCACTTTCAAAACGATCGTCGAGAAGAATTCACGAAGCGACCTGGAGGTGGGATCCATTTCAAGAAGGTAGGTTTTTTCGTCTTCAAATACCGTGACATTAAAATCTTTACTTTCCAGCACAGTGCCCTGAACGCAATCGATCATGATCTGGTTGATCTGTTGGAAGAGTTTGTTTGACCGTACATTTATCTTGTTTTCCTTCTGATCATCGCGAAACAACATTTTATCGCCGTTCATGATCATTGTGTAGGTATAAGGCTTGATGTATTCTATTCTTACCTTATTGCTTCTTTTAAACCAGAATTTTCCGGTAGACGTAATCTTTTCTGTGAGAGCAGTAAGCACTTTCTCCTGTGTAAAGGAGCTTTCAATCGAAGATATTTTCGACGACCCTGTCGCAAACTGTTTTTTAAATGCGGCCAGATCCCCAATCGGACGATAGCCATGATGCTGCGAATAGGCAGCTACGGAGATAAGTGTAGTCAATACGAGAACGATAACCCAACCCTTGCCTAGCTCGCACCCAAATGAAGATCGTTTACACATAAGCTTTTTCGTTCAACAGCTGGTCTACTCGAACAATTTTCAGTCCAACCTTATTTATGTGATCGAGCAGATCTGGCAAAATTTCAAGTGTGATGTTGCAGTAATCGTGAAGCAGTATCACATCGCCCCCTTTTAACGAGCGGGTAATTCTTTCCATCAATACTTTGCTGTCCTTGATCATCGTATCAAATGATCGCACGGACCAGCCGATCGTTTTATATCCCCCACGTTTAACTGCAGATGCTACCATTGGATTAGTCACACCATATGGAGGTCTGAAAAAGGCGGGCTTTGCGCCAATAGTTTTAAAGATTGCTTGATCTGTGTCGATTAATTCCTTTCCGATCGTTGCCCCACTTTGCAAGTCGAACGTTGCGCGGTGCCAATAACTATGATTGCCGATCAGGTGACCGGATTCAAAAATTCTCTTCGTCAATTCAGGATTACTTTCAACCCGGTTGCCGATGCAAAAAAAAGCAGCATGGACATTGTGTGCTTGAAGAATCCGCAGAACTTCGTCTGTATTGCCAGCAATAGGACCATCATCAAAAGTAAGAGCAACGCTATTAGACGACCTACTACCTTTGTACATTACTGGTAGGAAAAATTGGGCTGACAGAACAGACGTTCCATACGCAACTACACCAAGATATATCGCGACAACTATCCAGTACCATATGGACGGTATATTATAAGCGCGGTCCGCGATGAGCAGGATCACCAAAACAACACCAAAAATGATATTGATTGTCCTGAATTTCAGCATGCACGCAATAAGATGAGAGAATGGTACTTTTCAAAATAGGAGTTAACGATCAAAACGTTATTCATCGATCTCCCAGACTCCCTATCAAGGACGATAGCAGGCGTTTTGCCTTCGTGAATGATCCGTGCCCCAAGCCACAAAGCAAATGCGCTCGCGGTTGGATACTCTCCACAGAGATGCTTGAATGCACCTAAAGAGGCAGTTGGGAACAAATCAGACGCAATTCTTTCAAGATCTGCATCTCCCTCCTTTTCTCCCGATTTTCCCAACAACACCAGGTCGATAGCACTGGTATTCAATGACGCTTCATTTATAAAATCCCTGACCTTTTCCTTTATATCATTCCCGGGCGAGTTATAGATTGTCAAGACGGACTCGATAGAAACGGTATCATCCTTCCGTTTTTCTCCGGATAACGTAATGTATACTGCCCCCTCCCCGTTAATAGTGCCGTCGCCCCCAGATTTCAGCAGATTAAGGCTTGACGAACTATCGCGGAAGATCCCAAAACGTTTTTGAAGGGAATGACTATAGGAAGTGATCTCGTCTACACCTCCGACAAGAATGTGCTGGTCAGTATTTTCTTTTAGTTCAAGTATGGCATCGAGAAGAGCGTGCTCAAAGGAAAACGCACGTTGAGAGTACGTCTGATTATATCCCTGGCATTGAAGTAGTAATGCAATTTGTGATCCGATCGTATTGTGCGTTGATTGAATGAAAGGTGTGGGGTTCAACGCGTTTTCATTGTTCTCGATCAATTTTGTCAAAAATACGCCAGTATCCTCGAGGCAGCCAAAGCTGGTGCCGGTGATTATTCCGTCTGGTGTAGTGACACCGGCATGGCGAAGGGCCATCGTTCCCGCGGCAACGCCCATTTTAATTATCCGACTCATTCTCCTCAGCTGTTTCACATCAAGGAATTGTCCATAGTCAGGCTCGATACAGCTTAGTTTACTTCCTGAATAATCGGACGGATTAGCCAGCAATGGATCATCACCCCAGGTTTTCTGAGGAGAGATGTTACCCATACCTTTAATGTATACTGGCATCGTCGGTACTATTTCAGGTCGCAGAAAATATTATTGATGAACAATTGCCTCCGAATCCAAACGAATTGCTCATCACGTGACTCACTTTGATGTTGGATTCAAATGATAACTGAGGTCTTATATCGATCTCCGGTATGGGGGTTTCGAATCTGAGATTTGGAAACACACATTGTTGTTCAATTGCCATAATAGAAAAAACAGCTTCTATCCCACCGCTTGCACCCAACGTATGACCGGTAAATGCTTTCGTGGAACTTAATGGGGGATATCGATCACCATAGAGGCGCTTTACTGCAGTACCTTCAGAAAGATCGTTATTGAGAGTACCCGTACCGTGGAGATTTATATAATCAATCTTCTCGGGTGAAAGATTAGCCATTGCAAGTGCTTTTGTCATTGCTCCAAATGAGCCTCGTCCTTCTGGCGAAGATGCAGTTTGGTGAAATGCGTCGTTTGTATTTGCATATCCACCCACAATGCAGGAAGGATTCAATTTTTGTTCATCTTTCACGCGTTCAGAAACCAGCACAACAAACCCTGCTCCTTCGCCAAGGTTAAGGCCATTCCGACTGGAATCAAACGGCCTGCATGGATTTCGGTCGAGGATCATCAGGCTGTTAAATCCATTTAGGGTGAACTTTGAAAGAGCATCAGCTCCACCGGCAATTACCACGTCAAGAATATTATGTCGAATAAGTCTCGAACCCAGTGCAATTGCATTCACAGACGATGAGCACGCCGTGTTGATCGTAGAAATGAATCCGTTCACTCCGAGGTCGTCAGCTATTAATTCCGTCGCGCTTCCGCATTCATGATGAACAACGTTACGCAGCTGTCCCCTGGTAGAGTCTTTAAGAAACTCAATGAAAAAATTTTCTGTTTTGTCCATTCCACCAACTGTGGTGGCAGATATTAGTCCGGTCCTCCATTTTTGAATATCAACGCCCGATGCGGCAACGGCTTCTCTGGCCGCGCTTATTCCAAGCAACGCTGTCCTGGTTAGGTTTGGGTTTGTTGAGAGCTTAGCTGCCAGGTCCGCGTTTGACGCCTTTACTTCACCGACGGGCAACGTGTCCTTGTAGACTGTGTCAAATAAAGTCACCTTCCCTACACCGGAAGTATGGTTCTTAAATGACGTGAAGGTTTCCGGGATTGAGTTACCGATTGCTGAAATGACACCGGTGCCGGCTACATATACTCGGCCTTTCAACTTAATTAAGCGGTTTGGTTGGTCTTGATATAATCGGCAATGGTCTTGACGGATTTAAAGATCTGGGGTCCATCCTGTGGGTTAGCCATCTTGATATTATAATGTTGCTGCAGCAGCACAATTAGCTCCAGAGCATCAATTGAATCCAGTCCGAGCCCCTCAACAAACAGAGGTTGATCGTCGCCGATATCCTCCGGTTTCAAGTGCTTCAAATTCAACGCCTCGATAATTTGTCTCTTAAGATCCGCCATCAACTGGTCCATAGTTCACATGATAAAGTTTCTTGAGCTGCTCCGCAGTATGCTCCAGCGCTCCGTCCTTCGATTTCTCCAGCAAATATAAGAAAACATCATGTTGCTCCCCCAGCACGTCTACCCAGCCGGCTATGCATGCATCAGTTTTCTGGGATGCCATAACAATTTCACCGTATTCCGCTAACCGGGATGCATCAAAACGTGGGAGGACAAAGAACGCATTTTCCCCTTTTATTCCCTGCCGAATGCATATTTCTCCCGCGACGATGTTTGACAACGTGTATACAAACAAGGCCGGGCTCGCAATGGTTTTTGTCGACTCAAAATATTTGAGGTCCGTATCAAGACTCGCATTGGAATTGGAGATTACCACTGCGATTCGCTCAGGGCGATACTTCTCCAGCAGTTTTATGTCTTTAAGCAAAACTTCGGCGCCAAGAAATCCAAGCTTTGAAAGCCTGTCCATCTTGTAAAATTTCGGATACGCGATCGATAGCGATGCGAAAGCCGAATCCATAAATTCATCGAGATTGCCACCATTCTTCTCAAAGACCATTTGTCCACCACTTGCTATAACCCGGTTCCGTATGCGGCAATGTCTGCTGATATAGTTCATTTATGGGGAAAAGTTATTAAAGGCTTTGTAAACGAATTACTCTTGCCAGCCCTTTTATTGCCTTTTCATGTGATCTGACAAACGGATTAGTTTGATCCCAAACGTATCCGGCAAGCACCGAACATATCTGGCTTTTTATAACAGGATCAGGATTATTTGAAAAGAAAATGGTCTCGAGGGTGCCATCATACCAGGCCATCACAAAAGTCCGGAAAGTGTCAACGCCTTGTCTTATAAATTTAGTGTAGTCATCATCCCAATTGACGGTTTCTCCTTTTAGTTTACGGATCACCATTTTACTGGCCAGGTGGCTTGAAACTGTGGCGAACATTACGCCCGACGAGAATATCGGGTCGAGAAA
>DATHIE010000489.1:0-6029 GCA_035316905.1 Chryseolinea sp.
CTTCCGTATAGCGATCACATCGTCCAATTCGGAGCAATCGCAGATGTACTCAGTGTTTTCATCACGTTTCAAACCATAACCAATAAAACCATCGGCGCGGTTTACGTAAAGTTTCTGATTGTTAGCAATTACCTCCACAGCAGTTACTGATTGGAAGCTCTTGATCTCCGTCCGACGTTCCCGTCCTTTTCCGTATTTCTCAAGAAGGTTTTGGTAGTAATTGATCGCGTAATCTGTAAGATGCTTCAGATGGTATTCCGTGTCCTTCAATTCTTGTTCGAGGTCGCGCATTAGCTCATCGGCCTTAAACGCATCGAACCTGGAAATACGTTTGATCTTGATCTCAGTAAGTCTTATGATGTCATCGCGTGTAATTTCACGATAGAACTTTTTCTTATATGGTTTGAGGCCCTTGTCGATAGTGTCCAACACTTCCTCCCAACTTTCAGCTTCCTCAATGTCACGGTAGATCCGCTTTTCGATGAAGATCTTTTCAAGGGAAGAGAACAGGATCCTTTCCATCAGTTCTGCCTTCCGGATCTGAAGCTCTTGTTTGAGAAGAGCGACCGTCTGATGAGTATTATACTTCAGTATCTCGCCGACAGCAAGGAATTGTGGCTTATCTTCGACAATAACGCATGAGTTAGGCGAAATGCTTATCTCACAATCAGTGAAGGCATATAACGCATCAAGAGCGATCTCAGGCGACTGACCGGGATGAAGCAATATCTGAATCTCTACATCCTTGGCGGTGTTGTCGATAACCTGTTTTACTTTTATTTGGCCCTTCTCACTCGCCTTCACGATGGACTCCATCAATGACGTTGTCGTAGTGGAGAAAGGAATTTCTTTTATAACAAGTGTCTTTTTATCCAGGATATCGATGCGCGCCCTTACCTTGATTTTTCCACCACGCAATCCTTGATTGTATTCAGAAAAATCGGCAATCCCACCGGTAAAGAAATCCGGATAGATCTTCGCATTCTTTCCTTTCAAGACTTCGATGGAAGCTTTAATAAGCTCGCAAAAGTTATGCGGAAGTATTTTTGTTGAAAGACCAACCGCTATACCTTCTACACCCTGAGCCAGCAACAGTGGGAATTTTACGGGAAGCGTAACGGGCTCCTTCTTACGGCCGTCGTAGGATAGTTGCCATTCTGTTGTCTGAGCATTGTAAGCAACTTCGAGTGCAAACTTTGAAAGGCGTGCCTCAATGTATCGTGGCGCCGCAGCACTGTCCCCGGTTCTTACATCGCCCCAGTTACCCTGCGTTTCGATCAATAAATCCTTCTGTCCAATGTTTACAATAGCCTCCCCGATTGAAGCATCACCGTGGGGATGGTATTGCATAGTGCTACCAATAACGTTGGCCACTTTATTGAAACGGCCGTCATCCATCTCCTTCAAGGCATGCATGATCCGCCGTTGGACAGGCTTAAATCCGTCTTCAATACGTGGTACTGCACGCTCAAGAATTACATACGACGCATACTCGAGAAACCAATTCTCGTACAGTCCGTCGATGGCAATCGAGTGCACAACGTCATCGCCATCTAATTTTTCACCTTTTGACTTGCTCAGACTGGGGGGTCCGCCCTTCCCTTTTTGCTTTTTGCTCATCTTAGTTAAGCTGTTCTATCTTCTTTTCTGATTGATTTATAAATTCATTCAATTTCCTCAACAACCACTTCCCCTTTACCAACCTTATCCATTTCGACACGTAGATTGTCAATAATAAAATCCTGGCGGACGGGTGTATTCTTGCCCATATAGAATTCCAGAACCTTTGCTAGATGACCATCGCCAAGCAATACCGGCTGAAGGCGAATATCATCACCAATAAAACCTCCAAACTCTTCAGGCGAGATCTCACCCAGACCTTTAAATCTGGTAATCTCCGCTTTGCCTCCCAACTTCGAAATAGCATTTTGTCTTTCTTCGTCGCTATAACAGTAAATGGTTTCCTTCTTGTTTCTCACGCGGAAAAGTGGAGTTTCCAGAATGAAGACGTGACCGGCTTTGACCAGTTCCGGAAAGAACTGAAGGAAGAAGGTCATCAATAACAGACGAATGTGCATTCCGTCTACGTCCGCATCAGTGGCTATGATAACTTTATTATAACGAAGTCCTTCCAAACCGTCCTCAATGTTGAGCGCGTGCTGAAGTAAATTAAATTCTTCATTTTCGTAAACTACTTTCTTTGTCAATGCATAACAATTCAATGGTTTTCCACGCAAGCTGAATACCGCCTGTGTTCCCACATCGCGTGACTTTGTTATAGATCCACTTGCGGAATCTCCTTCAGTAATAAAGATGACGGAATCAACGCCCTTTTCATTCTTTTCGTCGAAGTGAAAGCGGCAATCGCGGAGCTTTTTGTTGTGAAGGTTCGCTTTTTTGGCCCGTTCGTTTGCAAGCTTTTTGATACCCGCTATTTCTTTACGCTCTCGTTCAGATTGAAGAATACGCTTCTGCAGGGCGTCGGCTACTGACGGATTCTTGTGAAGATAAATCTCCAGTTCTTTAGACACAAAATCACCGACGAACCCTCTGACTGTTGCACCCTCGGGCGCCATGTTGGTCGAGCCAAGCTTCGTCTTTGTTTGAGATTCGAATACTGGTTCCTGAACCCGAATGGCAATTGCCGCTATGATACTTGCGCGGATATCCGAGGAATCAAAGTCTTTCTTATAGAAGTCGCGTACACCTTTGACCACACCCTCGCGAAACGCCGCAAGGTGTGTACCTCCTTGCGTTGTGTTCTGGCCATTGACAAAGGAATAATATTCTTCGCCGTATTGGCTACCATGGGTTATCGCTACTTCGATGTCGTCGCCCTTGAAATGTATGATCGGATAGCGAAGGTCTTCTGCATCGGACTTCTGTTTTAACAGATCCAGCAGGCCATCCTTTGAAAAGAATTTCTTTCCGTTGAAATTGATTGTAAGACCCGCGTTGAGGAATGCATAATTCCACATGAGATCTTCAAGATATTCCGGAATGAAGTGGTAATGTTTGAACATGGTGTTGTCAGGTTCAAACTCCACGACCGTTCCGTTCTTTTCGTCCGACTTTCCAACGCGAGGATCGTTGAAAAGTACACCCTTCTTGAATTCGGCAATCTTCGTTTGTCCGTCACGGAACGCCTGTACCTTAAAGTAATTTGACAAGGCATTAACAGCCTTCGTACCCACACCATTAAGACCGACAGATTTTTGAAAAGCGCCGCTGTCATACTTCGCTCCTGTATTTATCTTAGATACGACATCTACAACTTTGCCTAGTGGAATACCCCGTCCGTAATCACGGACAACGACGCGATGTTCCGTGATCTTGATGTCAATGATCTTTCCATATCCCATCATGTGTTCATCAATACAGTTATCCATAACTTCTTTTACGAGCACATAGATCCCATCATCTTTTGATGAACCGTCACCAAGCTTGCCGATGTACATGCCAGGTCTTAACCTGATATGTTCACGCCAGTCAAGCGACTTGATGCTTGATTCATTATATTCAAACATAGCCGAAGGTTTTTCTGCTTTCCCCATAGAAGTATCCGGAATAGTAAAGGATGAATAGCCTAAAAAATCAGTTCACCAGTCTAAAAAATTGTGGTAGTCAAGTCCTGGAGAAGTTTGCAGTTTCCTCCAGGACTTTATTAAAAACTCATTTCGCATCTAATTAAACGATTTTTGAGATTACTTCCATCAATTCAGACAATAGAACCCTTACAAAAATTTATTAAGTAATTCGGTGTAAATACCTGTTTATGAATGAGTTGACACTTTAGCTTTAAACTGATTCCTTAATATAGATTTTCCTGTACAAGCTATAAACCGGCCAGCCCAATGCCCATACCACGAAAAGTCCCGTGCTTCCAATGATAAGATATTCGATCCTGCTATAGTCGAATTCATCTCCACTATTATATAGAGAGATGAAGTTCAGAGCGACCACAAAGAAGAAGTTAAGGCAGATCACCAGCCCATAAAACCAGGTCCTGAAATCGGCGTCCCCGCGATAGAGGTTATTCACCACAAATACAAGCGCATTGATAACAGCGATGAGCGTTGCCGCCAGGTAAAAGTAGTTGTCTTTGCCAATCGATATGAATGACCCTCCATTTTCATTGATTACCACATCAACCGGCAAGCCCGCATATGTATAAAGCAGATTTACCAGAACCCCCAACATCGAAAGAAACCACACCGCCTTGAAAATCTTAACGCTCATGTTCGTAAATTTGGGCGCAAATTAAATGATATTTCAGCTTGAAACTCGATCCGATTGTCTTATCGATCCCGATTTTTTTTATCCTGATTGGGATTGAGCTGCTTATTGAACGATTTACTCACAAAGACCTATACCGTTTTCCTGATGCAATCGCCAACATCAGTTGCGGGATAACGTCCCAATTATCAGGTTTGTTCCTGACCTTCCTGGGGATTGGGATTTATACGATCCTTTTTGAACAGTTCGCTTTATTCCACCTTCAGCATACCTGGTATTACTGGATTATCCTTTTTCTGCTTGTTGATCTGGCTTACTATTGGGGCCACAGAATGAGTCACGAGGTAAATCTGTTTTGGGGCGGGCATGTGGTACACCATCAAAGTGAGGAATATAATTTGTCCGTCGCGCTGCGACAAAGCTCATTACAGACCGTATGGACATTTGCATTCAACCTGCCCATTGCATTTTTAGGTTTTGAGCCGCTTCATTTCGCCCTTGTAAGCGCGTTGAACACCTTGTACCAGTTCTGGATCCATACCGAAACGATAGGAAAAATGGGGTGGTTTGAATACGTTTTTAATACTCCCTCACACCACCGCGTCCATCATGGACGAAATCCAAAATACATCGATAAGAACCACGCGGGGTCATTGATCATTTGGGATAAGATGTTTGGAACCTTCCAGCCGGAAGAAGAAAAACCCACGTATGGGATAACAAAACCTATTAACAGTTGGAACCCGGTATTTGCTAATGTTAGCCACTACGTTGAAATGGGCAAGGATCTCAAGAGGATTCCGTCGTGGTCAGACAAGATCAGGTATTTATTTATGAAGCCCGGATGGTTGCCTGCTTCTCTTGGCGGGTACAGGCCTGCGCCTGAAGTTGATCGATCGGCTTACAAAAAGTACGAAACGCCGGCACCTATGCTATTAAACCTGTATGTCCTCTTTCAATTTGTGTTATGCCTGGGTGGTACGTCATTATTCCTCTTTTCAGCAGGTAAGTTTGCCTTTCCGGAAAAAGCATTGATCGCGTTTTTGATCACTATGGTTGTCGTCAATTGCGGAATACTATTTGAAAATCGCTCTTGGGCTGTTTACTCCGAGTGGATACGAATCATCACCTACCCTGCATTGCTGACCATCCTTACTTACATCAACGGATGGTCTGTATGGCTTTATTTGCTTAGCATTGCGTACTTGGTAGTTTCCGGTCTCTGGTTCAATTTAATTCAAAGACGGGATGCACAAGTCCGCGTGGCATAGCATCGCCTTTACCTTCTTGCTCTTAAGTTCCTGTGGACGGTCCCTTCCTGACATTGAAGGCCTCGACGGTACGACCTGGAAAAATGATAAGAACGGATGCACTGGCGAGAGGTCAAAAATGAAGGACGCGGTCGTATCACAAAAGGATAAACTCCTTGCCTTGAGCGAGCTGGATATTGTGGACTTATTGGGAAAGCCAGACCAACAAGAACTCTACAAACGGAATCAAAAATTCTACTACTATTTTATTGAGCCGTCAAAGGAATGTAACCTCCCTTCAGGCGAAGCATCGTTACGTCTCGTAATACGATTTAACGCGATGGGTCTTGCCAAGGAGATCGTGACGGAAGAGTGATTGTTGAAGTTTCGCCAGCACAACTACTCTTCCTCCTGTGTTCCTACAGATCCCTTTTGAAAAATGTCATTGTAAGCGCTTGCTGCATTTTCAAGAACTTGCACCATTGGAATGGGTTTTGCAAATTGAATGAATACAAGTGAACCCTTGCGCGAAGGATCTGATTC
>DATHIE010000490.1:0-2637 GCA_035316905.1 Chryseolinea sp.
TCCAGTACTTTGTTGAGATCCTTTATGACGGCATCAAGATCGGAAGCTGTTTTGCTCATTAAGTCAACCCACCTTTTTGCCTGCTCCAGGTTTTCCTCAGCCTGGGCGAGGTCGGACAAACCGAGCAGGCGAGCGACAGGCCCACGCAGGTTATGGGATACGGTATACGAAAACTGAAGCAATTCATTGTTATGCTTCACGAGCTCTTCATTTGTTGTGCGAAGTTCAAGCGTTTTTTCGGCAACGATAAGTTCCAGGCTTCGGTTGAGATCGCTTATGCTCCTGTTCGACTCGGTTAACTTATGTGCCTGGGCTTTGATCTTTTCGTTTTGTTCAGACACCTCGTTGTACAGATTGTGAAGTTCGACGTTCACCTCCTGGAGCTTGTCAGCCTGTGCCTGTATTCGCGTATTCTTTTCCGTGATTGTTACGTTAAGTATCTTAATGCGCGTGTAAAACCTGTAATAAACCAACGCTAAAGCTCCCAATAGAGTGATGCCAACAAAGCCGGCTATCAACAAGATAAATTGTTGCTGGAGTTTGGATTCCTGCAAATGGATCTTGTCCTCGGCCAGCTGCTTGTCTTTTTGCAACATCCTGATGTCACGGTCGCGCTCTTCGATCTCCTGTACTTTTTCAAGGTTGACAAACCTGCGGGCAAGGTCGGTCCGATGGATTGAGTCTTTGAGCTGACTTGCCAGAATGGAATACTCCAGTGATTCCTTGAAGTTGTTTTGTGCCGCAAGCAGATCACGGCGAGTATTATAGTTGACGATGAGTAGTTCGTTGGCATTTGTGAGCTTGCCATATTTTTCTGAAAGATCGAGATATTCACTCGCGGGGCCATACTTTCCCTGTTTGAAATATATCTCACCAATTCCCCATTGACACCACGCCAGGCCATACACATAGCTAGTGGTTTCAGCGAGTCGCACGCTTTCCTGATAATTTTTAAGCGCCGCATCGTAATGACCTACCCGCGACTCAAGGAATCCCAAGTTCATCAGCGCTTCCGCAACGCCACGTGTATTGCCCAGTTTAATATTGATTTTCAAGACAGAATCAAGGCAAACTCTCGCCTGACCGAATTCCCGCATATCAGTAAGCACCACACCTTTTAATGTGAGGGAATTGGCAAGATCACCAATCAATCTCTTCTTACCAGATTGGAGCCCTTCTTCTGCCAAACGAAGAGTTTGTGCCTGGTCACCCAGACTAAAATTAACCCAACCGATTCTGTTACGGATACCAAAAGCTTCAGTATCAAAACCATGTAGCTTCGCGATCTTTAACGCATCGTAGAGATTGTTTAAGGCCAGCTCGTAATCGCCTCGATCCGCAAATACTTTTCCAAGATCATTCAGAAGTGTAACATACTTGCGTGTTAAACCTTTTTTGAAATAGTAACTCCTTGCGGAATCAACCAAAACGGCTCCTTCTTCAAAACGACCTTGCTGAAAAAAGATCAGTGCGCGGACGTGTCGTATGTCGTTGTGGTCTTCTTCATCACCCGGATAGTTTTTTACAATGGTTTCGGCTTCATCGAGTAGCGCAGTCGCTTCGGCAAGGTTGCCAGACGATAGTCTGTTGTTGGCCTTTAACGCCAGCGCATCAATCAATAAAGCTTTATCTGCGAGCAATCGTCTTATCGTAATTGCCCGATCCAAATAAGAGTCCTGCTTATCATACTGATGGCGCTGCCCGTAAAGGGCACTCATGTTCCTGTAAATCTTAGAAAGGGTTACAGGATTTGTGCTATCCCGGAGGATCTCGTGTGCTTTACCGAAGTAGAATAAGGCGGAATCGTTCTCGACTTCCTCAAGACTACATACCCCAAGTTGAAGAAGTGTGTATCCTTTGTTTCCAATATCGCCCGCTTCGTTTGAAAGTCTGAGTCCAAGGTGAAGATTTTTGCGTGCTTCTGTGAACTGCCCCGAAAGGTATTCATAAACACCACGGTAGGTATGGGCGACGGCCAGGCCTTTCACGTACCCAAGCCTACGGCTGAGCGCGATAGCCTCGTCACTATATTCGACAACCTTATCGTTATCTACGGAGATGAATTCGTAAGTGAGTTGATTAAGAAGATCTACTCTTTCCTCTTTATTTGAAGACGTAAGGACCCGTTCCAGGCTGTCTGTCAAACTAGATTGAGCTAACGTGGTGGCGCCCACAAGAAAGAGTACACATAATACCAGAACGCCCTTGCCGGAACCCATTTCGCGTGATTTGTCTAAACAAAGGTAGCGTGAATAGGGTTCTAAAAAAACTTAATTGTTATGACAAGTTAAACGCTGTATGTTATTAATAATGAGATACTTAATTCATACTTTGCAATTCAGAAATGAACTATAACACGGTAGAATAGCCGGTAAAATCGAGCGCAATCGAGTGAGCGACCGTTCAACGAATCTCTATCTCAGTCTCGACATTAATTCATTCCACCTGGCATCAGATTTTAATGATTCCAGGCCATCGTTAGATTCAAAGTGCTTGCTGGAATTATAGCCGTTATCGATTGCTTTGTGTAGCGATGCAAAAGCCAAGTCAATTTGTCCGCTTAAAACATAAGCGCAACCCAGCTCGTAATAATCGCCGCCCTCAGGTTGGATTGACAGGGCTGCCTTATAGTAATGA
>DATHIE010000491.1:0-13754 GCA_035316905.1 Chryseolinea sp.
CATTTCCTGCAACATCTGTTGCCTCAGTGTTTTTTTTCCATAGTCATAAAATTTAAAGTTTATAACTGGAAGTTACGAATTCAATAAAATGAGTTAATGATGAGGGGACTTACAAAAAACTACCGAAGGTTTTGTTCAACAGAAATATATCGGTAATGCGCCTATCCTTTATAGGAATATCGGCAATGCGTATAAAATTGTTAGGCATAAGCCCTGAAAAAAAGGACTGGATATTTTTAAGACTTTGAATAAATGAAAACACTTTTACCCTTTCTATTCTCAATCCTGATCCCGGGAGCTGGTCAGCTTTATCTTCGAGACTATTGGAAAGGAATAGTAATGATTTTCCTACCCCTTTTTGTTGGATTTATCATTCCATTTATCCCTTTTTCAATTCTGTTCACTGGCACGATGATATGGTCTGAAATCGATATCTATCTAAAAACAGAAAAAACTGAAGGAAAAAGTAAAGCGACTAAAAATCTCGTGTTCAGTTTCGTTATAATGATCTTTATAATCCCCGCGATTTTTTATTTATCTCTATTCTCTTTTAGTGTTGGCGGAAAATATGCGTCAGACCATTTCTTCAATCAGAACCATACAGAAAGGGAGATGAAAGAGATCGCAAATCAATTGGATAAGTACTACCATAAATATAAAAGATACCCTTCTGATTTTGAAACTTATGTACGATCGAAACCGATTTGGCTTGGTTGGCTGACAGACGGTTGGGAAAATAAATATAGTTACTTACAAACTGACTCCATTCACTATACTTTGATCTCCGCTGGAGAAGATCGGAAGTTTGGAACAACGGATGATTTGATTAATAAGTGAACGGGCCAATGCCTAACAAAAGCTAAATGCAATTGCGGGGGATGGTGGAGGCCAAGAAGTTTTTAATACCTAATTTGAATTTGCAAACTGGACAAAGAAGCAGTTTCTAAACCCGCAACTGCACTTAGCCAGACATCATGTGCAATGCTACCTGCTTCGATTGATCGTTACCCGCAAGCCCGAATTGATACTCGTGCAAATAATCCCTAATCTTGTGAAATGAATTTAGACAAAATGAAAAATATCTTTCTTGCTGATGACGATACTGACGACCGCATGTTCTTTGAAGATGCACTCAAAAAAGTAACTATCCCAACTCACCTCACACTTGCAAACGATGGTTTAGAGTTGATGAGCAATCTTGAAACAGTAATCGAACCACCACCGCCCGATGTTATTTTCCTTGACCTTAATATGCCACGCAAAAACGGGTTTCAATGTTTGGAAGAAATCAGGAATACATCCAAGTTAAAGGACATTCCTATTGTCATATTCTCGACCACAACCAATGATGATGCGGTGAATAAAACATACCAACATGGTGCAAATCATTATATCTGCAAACCGCCTTCATTTGAGCTTTTAGTAAAAGCAATTGAAACAGTGTTGACACTTGAAATGTGGCAAAAACCACAACCACCTAAAGAAAAATTTGTTTTAGTGATTTCCTGATATGCCAGAAAATAAATTATCCGATACTATAAGAGAACTTGCTTTTCAAATGGAAGAAAAAGAAAAGCGAGCGGGAGAATTAATCATAGCTAACAAGGAACTTACTTTTCAAAATAAAGAGAAAGAAAAGCGGGCAGCAGAATTAATCATTGCCAATAAGGAGCTTGCATTTCAAAACGTGGAGAAAGAAAAGCGGGCAGCAGAATTAGTCATTGCCAATAAAGAGCTTGCTTTTCAAAATGAAGAAAAAGAAAAACGTGCGGCAGAATTAATCATTGCTAACAAAGAACTTATTTTTCAAAACGAGGAGAAAGAAAAGCGGGCAGCAGAATTAATCATTGCCAATAAAGAGCTTGCTTTTCAAAATGAAGAAAAAGAAAAACGTGCAGCAGAATTAATCATTGCCAACAAAGAACTTATTTTTCAAAACGGGGAGAAAGAAAAGCGGTCAGCAGAATTAATTATTGCCAATAAAGAACTTATTTTTCAAAACGGGGAGAAAGAAAAGCGGTCAGCAGAATTAATTATTGCCAATAAAGAATTGGAATCATTCACTTACATATCGAGCCACGACTTGCAAGAGCCATTACGAAAAATACAAACCTTTTCTACCCGCCTTATTGCTGATGAATCACAAAACTTATCTGATAAAGCCAAAGAATATGTTCTAAGAATGCAAGATGCAGCCAACCGTATGCAATCTCTAATTACTGATTTACTTGCATACTCCCGCACAACTACATCTGAACGAAAATTTGAAACCACCAACCTCAACACAATAATAGAAGCAGTAGTGAACGATTTCAAAGAAACCATTGCAGCAAACCATGCAACCATTGAAGTAGCTGAAATCTGCGATGCCCGCATTATTCCTTTTCAGTTTCGCCAACTCATGCACAACCTCATTGGCAACGCACTCAAATTTTCACATCCAGATAGACCGCCTCATATAATAATAAAGAGCAGAAATATTAAAAGGAGCAAAACAAGGGACCAAAAATATTTACCCGAAAAAGAATATTGTCACATTACTGTTACCGACAATGGCCTTGGCTTTGAGCCACAATACAAAGACCACATCTTTGAAATATTTAAACGCCTTCACGACCAAGAAAAAATAGCGGGCACAGGTATCGGACTTACCATCGCAAAAAAAATTGTAGAGAATCACAACGGAATCATTACAGCAACAGGCGAATTAAACAAAGGTTCAACCTTTGATATTTATATTCCTTCAACTTGATAGCAATAAATCTGAATCAATAGGACAAATTGAGAGAACAGCACAGTTTGGTGCTCCGAAAGCCCAGCCTTCGGCAAGCTGCAAAACGTTATGTGCAACTAGGCTTGAAGTTGCTGTAGTAGCACGTCAAACTATTTAACCCTAACTAGATAACCAAAAACCGGCCTGGTGGAAATCCAATGCTAAGAGTGTCGCCCTACTGATCGACCAACTCTGCAAGTTCAAGCCAGCGCAGGGTCTTTTGTTCAACCGACGTATTAAGAGACCGGATTTGTTCCCCCCATTTCTGGAGTTGCTGGTGATCAGTGGAACCACTGGTCAACAGATTTGTAATCTCTGCTTTTTGCTGTTCCAGCATTTCAATTTCACCTTGAAGCTTTTCATACTCCTGCTTCTCCTTAAAGTTAAGCTTCTTCTTTTCTGTGGGAAGCGGCTTAACCTCTGCAGGTTTCATAGGTTGGCTTTCGACTTCGGCCTCCTCCTGTTCCAATTGCCAATCGCGATAGTCTGTGTAATTACCGTTGAAAAAGCTGATGTTGCCGTCGCCCTCAAATACAAAAAGCTGGTCGACCAGATGGTCCATAAAATAACGGTCGTGAGAGACTAATAGCAGACAGCCTGAAAATTTCTCCAGAAAATCTTCCAACACGTTCAGTGTGTCAATGTCGAAATCGTTGGTCGGCTCATCGAGGATGAGAAAATTCGGATTTGTGACGAGCAACTTTAGAAGCTGAAGGCGCTTTTTTTCGCCGCCGCTAAGTTTTTCCACGTAGGTGTATTGTTTCTCCGGCGGGAACAAGAAGATATCCAAAAATTTTGATGCCGATACCTGGGATCCGTCGGATAGTGTGATAAACTCAGCGATCTGCTTCACTTCCTCAATGAGCCGGTTTGTCGGATTCAGATTGATTGATTCTTGGGTGAAATAGCCAAACTTCGTCGTGACTCCCCGATTAACCTCACCACGATCGGGCTTCAGCTTGCCAGTAATCATGTCAAGGAACGTAGACTTACCGATACCGTTCTTACCCACGACGCCGATCCTATCCTTCTTCTTAAACACATATGAAAAGTCCTTCACGATCGTGACGTCCCCATACTTCTTCGAAATATGTTCCACCTCGACGATCTTGCCACCCTGTCGCGATTGATTGATTTCCAGCTCGAGCCTATCTCTTTTGAGATCTTGTGACGCCTTTTTCTCCAGTTCGTAATATGCATCAATCCGGTACTTGGCTTTGGTTCCCCGAGCTCTCGGTTGACGCCTCATCCACTCCAGTTCTTTCTTCAACAAGTTACGGGCCTTAGTCACTTCAACCTTTAACATCTCCTCTCGTTCCCCTTTCTTTTCAAGGAAGTAGGCATAGTTTCCTTTGTACCTGAACAGCTGTCCGCGATCCAGTTCTATGATCTCAGTAGCTACGCTGTCCAGAAAATACCTGTCGTGGGTGACCATGATGAGAGTAATATTCTGTCCGGACAGATAATTCTCCAGCCATTCGATTGCTGAAAGGTCCAGGTGATTGGTTGGTTCATCCATAATGATGAGATCCGGCTCCAGCAAAAGCAACTGCGCCAGAAATATCCGCTTCTTTTGGCCACCCGAAAGTTCACCAAATTTTTTGTCGATATCCGGAACTCCCAGCTTCTCGATTATTTCATGAACCTTATTCTCATAATCCCATGCGTTGAGTTCCTCCATCTTTTCCAGGACAGCCTGCATTCTTTCGGCCGAAGTATCGGGATGGTGAATACAGTCCTCGTATTCTTTCACGACCCTCGCGATCTCGTTTGTGTCGCTGAATAAGACGTCCTTAACAGTTAATTGAGAGTCGACTGTTGGCTGCTGCGTCAGAAAACCCAACCTGATACCCTGGCGGACGCTGACCTTTCCCTGATCCGGCTGCAATTCGCCCGTCAGTATTCTCAATAAAGTGGACTTCCCAACCCCATTGTTACCCACTAGGGCAAACTTTTCACCCTGGGAGATACCCAAGGAAACTTCCTTGAACAACCAATTGTCATTAAATGTTTTCGCGATCAGCTCGGCAGATAAGTAATTCAAAATGTATTTGTTTAGCCAGCAAAGGTAAGAATTAGTTTATGTCTGCCGAGTCATTGACGTTAAAGTGCAGTGAAAGTCATGGCAATTTCCAATCCCGACGACCGACCCTTACACACTAGCTAAAGTGCAGATTAAAAATACTTTAGTCGCGTTCACTTTAAGATTTTGATTACATGCAATTCAACTAACACTTTGATACCAAAGCACTGCAGTAGACGAATAAATTGTTATCTCATCAAAAAAAGCGACGAGATTTTCGACCCCGAAATATTTTTCATAAATGAAAAACTGATTCAAATTCTCTTGTGCTATCGCATAGTAAAAACTTTACTTTAAGGAAATTCGAGTTTAACTTGAGCCGATTCGTTCTATAGTCTATGCCCAAAAATCTAAGAGTTGTTTTATGTGTATTCTTGTTGGTATGTGCTACTTCGTCAAGCTTCTCTCAATCCTCGAATAAATTTACTGTAACTGCCTACTATTTTGGAGGTCCTGAAAGAGTAGACAGTATAGCGGCCGAAAAGCTTACTCATATCATTTTTAGCTTCTGCCATCTGAAGGGAAACACTCTTCAGGTTGATAACAGCCGTGATGCCGCTACCATTACAAACCTTGTTGCATTAAAGAAGCGAAATCCTTCGCTAAAGGTCCTCCTTTCTCTCGGTGGTTGGGGTGGATGTGAGCCGTGCTCAGATGTATTTTCAACGGAAAAAGGGCGTAAGGAATTTTCACAATCTGTCTTGCAGCTAAACAAGTTTTTCAACTCTGATGGCATTGATCTCGATTGGGAGTATCCGGTGGTGGAAGGGTATCCTGGTCATAAGTTCGGGCCCACAGATAAACAGAACTTTACCGCATTAATCAAGGAGTTGCGTAAGACGTTGGGTCCTGACTACGAAATAAGTTTTGCAGCCGGCGGATTTCAAAAGTTTCTGGAAGAGGCAGTCGCCTGGAAAGATGTAGTGGCTGACGTGGATAGAATCAATCTCATGACGTATGATCTAGTCAATGGTTATTCAACAACTACCGGACACCACACGGCGCTTTACAGTACGCCAGATCAAAAAGAATCTACTGACAATGCGGTGAAGTATTTGATAAAAATTGGAATACCAGCCAATAAACTCGTTATCGGTGCTGCATTTTATGGGAGAATGTGGGAAAACGTTGCGTCGGCCCGGAACGGTCTTCACCAAACCGGAAAATTCAAGAAGGGGATTAACTATAACAAGTTCAATAAGGACCTTAGCAAAGAACAAGGATTTGTTGCGTATTGGGATGACGTTGCGAAAGCACCCTATGCCTACAATTCCGAAAAGAAACTTTTTGTAACGTATGATGACAAAAAATCGATGGAGCTCAAGACGAAATACGTTGCAGACTACAAACTGAACGGAATCATGTTTTGGGAACTAACCAACGATGTGTATTCGGGAGGTTTGCTGGATACCATTCATGGTGTTAAGACGACGTATAAAGGAAAGTGATTTAGAGACAAAGCATCTCATTTTTACTCATGAAGAAATTAATCGCGACTGTTTTTTTATTGGTTGTTACCCTCACGACGTATTCGCAAAGCGCAAAAGAATTCCTAAAAAAAGGGGGGCAGCAGTACGAGGCGAAAGATTATGAAAATGCGCTAGCGACATACAAAGCTGGGTTGAAGCTTCATCCCGAAGATGCAAAACTCAACTTACAGACAGGCCTCACCTATTTATCGATGCCGAACAAGAAGGAGTCTCTGACCTATCTGCAAACAGCCTTCACTTTAGATCCTGCGGTCGATCCGGATATTTATTACTACCTGGGTCTCTCCTACCAAAGCAACCGTCAATACAAAAGCGCGGAGGAATTCTTTGCTGAATATAAACGCAGGAATAAGAAAGCAGCCGCGATAGCCGACGCAAAGATCCGTCAAAGTCAGTTTGCAGATTCATTAACTAGAATACCGTCCGATGTGGTGGTAGAGAATATTGGTAAAGCGATCAATTCTTCTTTTCACGAATACTCTCCTTTAGTTTCATCTGACGGGAACACGATGATCTTTACTTCCAATAGGCCAACTGAAGGATCCAGCGCTCTTAAAGCGTTTGAAGACATCTATATTTCAAAAAAAGTTGATGGGCAATGGACGACACCAACTAAGATCAGTCCTAACATAAATATCGAATTCAATGATGCTGCTGCGTCGCTTTCGCCTGATGGCAAGACGTTGGTGCTTTATTATGAATATGGCGGCGGCGACATTTACGTATCAAAAGCGGAAGGCGAAGGTTGGACTAAGCCTGTTGCGTTAAATAAGAATATAAACGAACCGATGTCGTGGGAAACGTCAGCTTTCTTATCGGATGACGGAAATCAGTTGTATTTCAGCAGCAATCGCGAAGGCGGTCTCGGTAACCTCGACATTTACGTCAGCGAAATGGATCCAACAGGTGATTGGGGCAAAGCCAACAACCTTGGTCCGGTCATCAATACAATTGGACGGGAAGATTCTCCTGCACTGGATCCGGATGGAACAACCCTCTATTTTTCTTCGGACGGTCATCCAAGCATGGGCGGTACAGACATTTTCAAAAGCGAGTTCAAGGATGGCAAATGGCAAAAGCCTGTCAATCTAGGTTATCCAATAAATTCAGTTGAAGACGATAGTTTTTTCGCAATGACCCCCGATCGAAGACGGGCATACTTTTCAACCTTGCGTGAGGAAGGAAATGCCGAGATCTACACCTTAACATTTGTTGAGCCGCAACAGCAACTTGCTGATGTAATTGCGGCAGAAGTAGTTGAACCTTCTCTTGAGGAATCGGCCGAGAACCAACCAGCTGAAGACGCGAGTCGCAGCCTTTCAACAACAAAGCAACCGTCGATTCCTGATACCGATCCTAATCTTTCCCGCAAATTCTTATTCTTCGATATCGGCAAAGATATTTTGACTAACGAATCGCTTGCGCAGCTAGAACACGTGTATGGTCTACTTGCTGAGGACGCCCAAATGAATATTCTCATAGAAGGACACACGGACAACACAGGCAGTGTTCTCCTCAATAGTGCGCTTTCAATCGCGCGAGCTAATGCAGTAGCAAAGTTCCTTACGAAACGAGGCATTGATCCCCACCGCCTTGCAGTTAAAGGCTACGGTGCTTCCAGGCCGTTAGTTTCCAACGACGATGAGCATGAAGGAAGGGAAATAAACAGAAGAATTGAAATTAGTACGGTCAATTCGACAACCCACGCAAGCAGGAAATAGACCTTATCCTTCTCGTCGCAGAACCTGTAACGGTGGAGTGTTAATTACTTCGCGCGAATTAAACCATCCGATCAGTACCGTAAGGAATACTACTCCAAAGCTGATCACAAGCAATTCTACCCAATCAAATGCAAATGTAATCTCAAAAAAGAATTTCGTAAGAAGCCATCCTCCACCTAACGACAGTATCATACCCGTGAGAGCAGAGAACAGTCCTAACCAAGCGTACTCTATCAGCGTTATCTTTATGATCTGGCGTGTACGTGCACCAATGGTTCTAAGCAGGACATTCTCTTTTATTCGGAGAAATTTACTGTTGATCACCGCACCTGCCAATACGATCAGGCCTGTAATCACACTAAAGAGTGCAAGGAACCGAATCACTAGCCCCAGTTTTTGAAAGAGTCCATTAACCGTGCTAAGAATCAACCTTAGATCAATCAATGACACATTGGGATACTGAAGCACCAACTGTTGCTGAAAGGCATTGGCTTTCTGTTGCTCATCGATACGGGTGGTGGTCACAAAAATCTGTGGTGCATTCTCAAGGACGTTTGTTGGAAATACAAAGATAAAGTTGGGAGGATCTTTGGGCCAATCCACTTTTCGGATACCGGAAATATGTGTTTTCAAAGGAACGCCCTGAATATCAAACACGAGTGAATCGCCGATAGTTACATCAAGGGACTCTTCCATACCTTCAGAAATAGTCACCCATACAGAATCTCTTCCCGTTTTCTTGTGGTGCATCTCCCCTTTTATCAATTCTTCAGAATGATGGAGACTATCTCTATACGTTATCCTATACTCTCTGCGAAGTGCCCAGTTGGGGATCTTGTCTAGTGTGTCCGTTGCAAGAATCTCGATTGGTTTTCCCTTAAGTTCGCTTAGCCTGCACGTGATAATCGGAACTACTTGGTTTACGGTCAATTTGTTATCTTCCATCAACTTGATCACGCCGTCTTTTTGTCCAGGTTGAATGTCAAAGAGAATGGTATTCGATTGATTGGACTGACCTGTGAATTCAACTTGCCCCAGCATGCTTTCTTCAACGATGTTCAGGGTTGATATTATAAATGCACCCAGGCCGATAGTAACAAGCAGTACGCGAGTTTGATTATTAGGGCGAAACAAACTTGACAGGGAGTGTCTCAAGATAAAGCCTGCACCAGTTGGGAAGAATCGCCTCACAAGAAAAAGAAGAGCCATGGCCACTACCGTCAGGCAACCAAGGGCGGCAGCGAGACCCAAGAAGAAGAAGACCCCTGTCATCAGGTTCTTTGTCTGAATGGCAGCAAAAGCCAAAGGGAAGATGGCAATAAGTATTATGGCAACAATCTTTGTCTTAGATACTTTCGTTGATGGTTCTGCCCCCGCTCGCAATACCGAAAGTGGCGGCACAAAGCGGACCGACACAAGCGGAAGGATTGAAAAAAGTACAGAAACTAATGCTCCGATAAGGATACCCATTAACAACGAAATCCATGACACGGAAAATTCAACTTTAAAAGGAAGTATACCCTTTAACAAAATGGGAACGAGCTGCTGGATACCGATTCCGAGAAAAGATCCGACGATGCTTCCAAGGATTCCTAAGACGAAGATCTGAATGAAGAAAATATTGAATGCCTGCCAACCTGAAGACCCAACACACCGAAGGACTGCAACTTCTTCTCGCTTTTCGGTGGCATAAATATGGACGGAGCTAGCCACTCCAATACATCCCAACACTAAAGCAACAAAAGCGAGAAGGGAAAAGAACCTATACACAGAGAGAAATCCTTCACCTAAGCCCTCTTTGCGTTCCTGTACTGTGTCATAAGAATATCCAAACTTCTTAAGTGACGGTTCAATGTCTTTGATTAGTTTATCAGTATCCTCATTGGTTGCAGTTTTAAAAAAACGCTTATAATTCACCCGGCTTCCGTATTGGACCAATCCTGTCGAGTCCAGTTCCTTCATCGAAATATAAATCGACGGAGTAAACGATGCCATAATACCGCCACCACCCGGAATATTTGATACCACACCGGCCACCTTAAATACCGTATTCCCCAGGCGAAGGGAATCATCTGAGCTTACTTCAAACTGACTCGCAAGGGTTTCATCCAACATTGCGTACCGGCCGGTTTTGATCTTTTCGTAAGCATCAGTTGGTTGTGTTTCTATCTGACCGTAAAAAGGAAAAGGACCATCAAAGGCAACAAGACGAATCAAGCGTGATTGGCCATTGTGCAGGAACAGTACCATCGATGCCATGTCAGCTTCTGAAGCCTGATCGAGTCGTGTCGAATCAAAAATGGCAAGTAACTCCTTTCCAAATTTTTTGTCACCGTTGATGACCAGGTCGGCCCCCACAAGTTCCTTGGCGTTGCGGTCAATATCGTTTTCCATGATATGACTAAATGAATCCAGGGCCACAACGGCAGCTATACCGGTTATTAGGGAAGCTGTAAACAACAACAACCTGGAAAAATTGTGCCTTGCGTCTCGCCAGGCCATAACCCAAACCCAACGGTCCCGAAAAATTGACTTGGTATTCCGCTTGAGCTTTATAATGTATTCGATCATGTGATGATATGCATTAGACCGGTTGCATTTGATGTATTTCTTCTTCAAGCTTACCCCCTCGCATTCGAAGAATACGTCTGGTACGTTGTGCGAGCTCAAGGTTGTGCGTGACGAGTACTAATGTTGTTGCCTTTTCTTTGTTCATGCCAAACAATAGTTCCCTGATGTGGTTCGCGTTTTCTTCATCGAGATTTCCCGTAGGTTCGTCAGCAAAAAGTATCTTGGGATCAGTGATAAAGGCGCGCGCCATGGCTACACGCTGCTGTTCTCCCCCCGAAAGCTGCGAAGGGTAGTGATGAGACCGATCGCTCAATCCTACCCTGGCCAGAAGTTCTTTAGCCTTTCGTGAAGCATCCTTGGCACCTCTTAACTCGAGGGGCACCATAACATTTTCCAATGCTGTGAGTGTCGAAAGCAATTGAAAATTTTGAAATACAAATCCTACGTATTGATTGCGCAGGTAGGCGCGGTCGTCTTCGTCCATGACATTCAGTTTGAATCCCATTAATGACAACGTACCTGAGGTGGCGGTATCAAGCCCGGCACAAAGACCCAGGAGCGTAGTCTTACCGCTTCCAGAAGGTCCGATAATCGCCAGCGAATCTCCCTGACCGACTGAAAACGAAACGTTATCCAAGACAGTTAGCTCCTTTCCACCTGAACGGTAAATTTTTGTGAGATTTTCAGCCTGAAGAATGGATGTTGACATGATTTTTGTTTAGACCAATTATGATTATAAAGCGTTATTACGCTAAAATTGTTTCAGTTTCAAAGAAAAGCCAACAGAGTTTATGTCTATGGTCGTAAAAAAGCTGCTAATTATTTCATTCCTGGCGCTATTTCAGACGCCAGCTTCCAAAGTAATTCTCTTTTATGGTGATAGTCTTACTGCCGGCTATGGGTTATCAACGGATGAAGCATTCCCCGCTGTTATCGAAAAAAATCTAAATCAGAAGGGTAAACCAACTAAAGTGGTGAATGCCGGTCTCAGCGGCGAGACTTCGGCAGGAGGTTTAAATCGCTTGGACTGGGTGCTTAAACAGCCCGTTGATATGTTTGTTCTTGAGCTTGGTGCAAACGATGGATTAAGGGGACTACCGTTGGATCAAACACAGAAGAATCTACAGGCTATTATTGATAAAGTGAAGACGAAATATCCTAAAGCTAGGATAGTGATCGCGGGTATGCTCGTCCCTCCTAATATGGGCCAGGATTACACGGCAAGTTTCCGCAAGATTTTTCCCGACCTGGCGAAGAAAAATAATGCGACCCTTATTCCGTTCCTGCTTCAGGACGTAGCAGGTAATGAGAAGTTGAATATCGCTGATGGCATACATCCGAATGTCGAGGGTCATAAGATCGTTGCTGGCAATGTGTTGAAAGTGATCGAGCCTCTCCTTTAGTCCATGGTCCATGGTCGATAGTCGATGGTTAACTCGTGCTGTTTGATAATGTGCAACTCGATTGTCGATAGTCCATAGTCCATGGTTAGTTGGTGCTGGCTGATAGTAGGGCCAAGTCTAAGCCGCAAAGGTCGCGAACAAGCTAGCCCACCGATCACCAACCATCGACTATGGACTATCGACCAACAAACCATGAAACTATCTACCAATTACCATGGACTATGGACTAACTAACTATCGACTATTTCAAACTTCATCAATAACCGCTATTATTACTCTATCAACACCACAAATGACATAGCGTGAAGGTAATATGAGGGTTGCTATATTTATTCCTTGTTACGTCGACCAATTTTATCCTCAGGTTGGAATTGCAACCCTGGAATTATTGGAAAAGTATGGCGTAACTGTTTCATATCCTGAGAATCAAACTTGCTGCGGACAACCGATGGCGAATGCAGGATTTGAGCACTTAGCCGAACCATGTAACGACCTTTTTATCAAAAACTTTTCAGGTTACGACTATATTGTATCCCCTTCCGGAAGTTGTGTATTGCACATCAAAGATCACCTTCATTCCACCTCACACGAGAGCGATTCTATTAAAATCAGGCAAAACATATTTGAACTCACCGAATTTCTCACGGATATACTAAAAGTGGAAAATGTTCCTTCAAAGTTTTATCACAAAGTAGGATTACATCAAAGCTGTCATGGGCAGCGGGGCTTACGACTTTCACAAATGACAGAATTGATCGCGCCAGGATTTTCCAAACCCGAGCACCTGTTGCGTATGGTGGAAGGATTGGAGCTTATTCAACTTGACCGCAAGGATGAATGCTGCGGTTTCGGCGGGACCTTCAGCGTCAGTGAAGAGGCAGTTGCTGTAAAAATGGGTAAAGACCGGGTTGCTGATCATATTCAATATGGAGCTGAGTACATCACGGCGAGTGACATGTCCTGTCTGATGCATCTCGAAGGTATCTTGAAACGACAGCGGAGTTCGACCAAAGTGATACACATTGCAGAAATTTTAAACCAGGGCAAGTAATGGCAGCAGAAAAGACATCGGGATCCCCCACCCCGGATCACGCCACACTTGCCGAAAAGTTCAACAAGGATGAACCCCGTGTGGATTGGCACGATGAAACATTGTGGTTTATTCGAAAGAAACGTGATAAGGCAGCGTGGCAGATACCCGAATGGGAGCAACTCCGTGAATTGGCCTCTCAGATAAAAAATAATGTACTGAGCAATCTCCACTCCTATCTATTGGAATTTGAAAAGAATGCTCGTGACAATGGTGTACACATCCATTGGGCTTCTAATGCAGAAGAACACAACAAGATCGTTTACGAAATCATTCATAGTGCAGGTATTAAACATGTTGTGAAAAGCAAATCCATGCTCACCGAAGAGTGCCAGTTAAATGAATATCTACACTCTAAAGGTATCGATGTTATAGATACAGACCTTGGCGAACGGATTGTGCAACTCGCAGGCGAGCCTCCAAGTCACATTGTTTTGCCGTGCATTCACTGGAAAAAAGAAGAGATAGGCGATCTCTTCAGTCTGCATCTTGGTACACCTGAAGGCAATAATGACCCGCAGTTCTTAACGACTGCAGCGCGGTTACATCTACGTCAGCATTTTATGACCAGCAGGTTGGCAATAACCGGAGTTAACTTTGCGGTCGCTGAGACTGGAGAAGTT
>DATHIE010000492.1:0-3300 GCA_035316905.1 Chryseolinea sp.
AATTCGAAGCGCGCGCGCGTTAGCGTGGATGCCGGTTTTGATCCACCAGAAGCGGCTTTGAATGACCAGCATGAGGAGGTGACATTCCCGGAAGATATCGTGGTAGGCTCGGGAGGGAAATACATATATTTGTGGGTAAACAATGAGAGCCAAGATACCAAAGTTTGGTTTGATGACTTTACGGTTACCCATTCATCGAATTTTGTGGCGCAAGCAACGGACTATGGTGTTTGGGGTGACGTGTTGAGGGAGCAAAAAAGTACATGGCTGGATCCTTACAGGTTCGGGTATCAAGGTGAGTATGCGGAGAAGGATGAAGAGACGGGGTGGAATCATTTTGAACTCAGAGAGTATGATCCGGTGATTGGAAGGTGGACAGAAACAGACCCAAAAGGAGTTGGTTTTTCGCCCTACGTCGGAATGGCTAATAATCCCATGGCGAATATTGATCCTGATGGAGGTTCCCCATTTGATTGGATCCAGAACATCGAAACTCGCAAGTATGTTTTTGATCCTAATGTTACAAAAGCCGAAGACACTCCAGAAGGGTATGAATATGTAGGACCAAGCACACGTGATGTTGCCGCCCATTTTGAAGCTAATAGGTCATTTTTTGATTATTTTGGGTGGACAAATCCGGATATTGATTTTCGAGGATGGCCGGGCGAAATATTGCCACCAAATAATAAGACAATTTATGGAACAGTTCCCGACATCCTAACTCCAGGGGGGGCTCCGGTAAAGGGTTTAAAATGGTTAAGCTCGTTTAAAAACGCGGAGACTGCAGTAAGGAAGATTGGAGACGCTTGGAAGTTGACTGCAAAGGTTCCTGGGAAAAATGGTTCATACACAGTCTACACTAAACTTGTCACTAATTCTGGCAGAACAATGAGATGGTTTCATGATACTTATGATAAGACTGGTAAATTTTTGCACCGAGGTTGGTCTGAAGGTGCAATAAAATTTCATAAATGGTGGGATGGCTTCTTAAAAGTAGGGAAAGACGCTGGTCCACATGTACCAAGATAATATATGAACTGGAACAGGGCAGGCCTTAGTAAATTTTTGAAAGACATTAAAAGTGAGAACTATGACAGAGCGTTTGTGTCATTTAATGCAACTAATTTAATGATGCAGGAAGGAATAATCAGCTATGGCGTAGATTTAGATGATAATATTACCACTTTGATACTTGACTTTTTTATAAAACTAGACGCAGAGCCGTTAGACCAAAGCGTCTTCAGGAGAATTATTGACGACCTCATTGAAGTATTTAGTTGGGAAAATGAGCTGGAAGAGCTGAGAATTCTATTCATACTCTACAAGGAAGATATCAAGCAACTATACACGAGGTATAGTGAGAATAAAATTGGCACTGAATCTCTAAAGGCAGCTCTTAGAAAGTATTGCAACAGGAAAGATGATTTCAATAAGCTGATTCAACTTGCCAAAAGGTCTTAAGTTAAGGTTTTCTGAGAGTAACTTTGACGTATTGCTGACCAAAGACGTGCCATAAAAACGTCGTTCGACATTAAGAAGTGGTCTGGGAAGAAGTTACACCTCTTCAGACATTCTCAATAAACCGCGATAGTGTCCTTTTATGTCAAATCAAATATTTAATTTCGTTTCTATTATTTCTTTTCGGTACTCGATGGTAGTGCAGATGTTGACAAGGTCCTTGGAACCATAAAAGAATCCGAGATTTGGAACCGAAGCAAAACACGGCTCAACGATCTTTTGACTACATGCCTTAATTCCTCCTAAAATTAGAATCAACGGCAAGAGAATTCTTCATACAACGCCAATTGCCATAATAGATCATTTCGCGGTTCCTAAATGCAGTATTATGCCATTTTTGAGGGACACTGCAGACTAATCCATCGCACCAAAATATATTCTCAGTTTACTGATGACCTCTGTCGAAAAGTGGAGCTATACATCGGGTGAGTTGTGACCATTTATGCGCTGAACAACGAATCCCGTTTAAGTAGGGTCTTGAAATCAATTTATGTCTATAAAAAATGTAATTCCGTCCCTCTTGTTTCTTTTTTCAGCCACAAATGCTATCGCTCAAGTTTCTTTTGGGATTAAAGGAGGACTAAATTACAATGATACCTTTTATAGTGATGGCCCCATGGGTAATGAAACTCAGGGGCAACTAGGATTTCACATTGGTGGATACTCAAGAATAAAGATTTCTGAACGCCTTTCAATCATCCCTGAACTGCAGTATATCGGCAAGGGATTTCAATTTAAAATTGTTAGCCAAGACTACAGGACAAATCTCAACTACCTCGAAATCCCGGTTATGTTGTCATATTCTGTTTTTAAATCTTTTGGGGTAGATCTTGGTCCAACAACAGGGATGAAAATTTCCAGCAAGAGGAAATATGACGGAGGCAGGATGGACTTAAGTGATCTTTACAACAAGACGTTTGAATTCGGTGTTACCGGAGGCCTTCATTGTTATGTTACAGATAAGCTCAAGCTAACGGCTTCCTACTATCGAGGATTCACCAGCATCAGGGACATAAATATTTCATTTGGGAGTCCGAAGGTTCTGCACGAATACAATACTAACTTCCAGTTTTCAGTTTCGTATTCTATCATTACGTTGCGATAACAATACCCATTAGGTTGCTGGAAAAATAGGTCCTTTCACGTGGTCGCGCCGTCGTCCGCGCCGATTTCAATTTTATTTTGGGAAATATCTCCCCCCCGACTGATGACCTTTTCCAAAAGTCAGAACTATACAAAAGGTGCTTCCTGACCTGTCGTGAAACCCCTGATTTGGCTCTTTTTAAGAAGTAATCGTCATTAAATCAAAGCATAATCTGAACTAATGAGAACTAAACTGTTAGCCCTCGCCTGTATTGCCGCAATCTTTTCGGGCTGTGCTGGATCCTACCACCCTGTACGTGTGAAAAACTTGTCTTATTCATCGGTAACTGAAGATCACGGAATCGAGATGCAATACAAGTATGACATCCTGCGTGAAGCCGGTAACAAGAAGTATGCAAAAAAAGAACTTAAGAAAAACATCCGGTTAGTGGCTGTCGAGTTCACCAACAACTCGGACAGGCCGATTAACTTTAAAGAGGACATAGAAATCTATTCGGGAGACCGGAAGATCATTCCGCTGGAGCCTGCCTATGCAAAAAAGGAATTAAAACAGATCGCTCCTTTATACCTGTTATGGAGTCTTCTTTGGGTTACTATTAACAAATGCGATGATCACGGTGATTGTTCGTCTACGCCGTTGCCTGTGGGAGCAGCTATAGGCATCGTCAATATGGCGAT
>DATHIE010000493.1:0-4070 GCA_035316905.1 Chryseolinea sp.
TGAACCAATTGACTCATTAAGTTATTTCTTTCCGACTGAACTGACCTACCGGGACAGCTTAGTTAAAACTGGACTCGACACCTTCAATTTAAATTGGTATTCTAGTCAATTGTTTCCAACAAAAGAGCCAATACTTTTCAACAACTATCTGGGACATGATATTTACAGATTCACTTGGCTTCGATCTTTTCACAATCCTGTCGTTTTGACTATTCACAAAAAGGATGATAAAGTTTGGTTAACTGTCAAGAAGTTGGATAGACACCCACAGTTTATGCCAACAAGAATTATAACTGACCTGATTCCTCCAAAAGTTGGCGAACCTTACGACACGACAAAAAGGATAGACTTCGAAAAGTATCCAATAAAACAACCGGACAGACACGCAAATCTTGCCATCAATGAAATGAAGTCCTTATCCGCTTCGGAGTGGAATGAATTTGAAAGTATGTTGACAAAAATAGACTATTGGAACATGCGTCCGACTCAAAAATCTTTCGGACTAGATGGAGCTCAATGGATAATTGAAGCCCACTCCTTACATAAATATTGGTTCGTGGACAGGTGGAGTCCTGAGGACGACTATAAGCAAGCGGGACTTTATCTTATTAAACTCAGTGGACTCGATGAAGAAATCTATTAGAGTGTGGATGATAAGGCCAGCTGCCAACAAAGTGCATAATCAATGGCGGGTTTCAGTGTAAATTTGTAGTTTAGTTTTTCAAAATACGTTTGGTGTCGTGGGTGGAAATTCCGCGCAAACTGACCATCTCATTTCGCGGCAAACTGACCACCAAAAGTTACTTCATAATTTGATGTAAAAAATGCATTGAGTTTTGGTTGATCACAGCCTGGGTTTTAGTTGTCGTCTTCTGTCATTTCTTCAAGTAAGT
Organism: Chryseolinea sp.; assembly: GCA_035316905.1. Taxonomy (GTDB): domain Bacteria; phylum Bacteroidota; class Bacteroidia; order Cytophagales; family Cyclobacteriaceae; genus Chryseolinea. The sequence goes on from DATHIE010000493.1 coordinate 894, forward strand.
TACTTCTTTTTTTACGCATCGATTCGCCCTTGAGTTCTAGACGTTGAGCATCATGAACAATACGATCAAGTATTGCGTCAGCAATAGTTTGCTCTCCAATTACTTCATGCCATTGATTAATGGGGACTTGTGATGTTAGCAGCGTAGATTTTTTACCATGCCGGTCCTCAATGATCTCCATCAGGATCGTACGGCTTTGCTGATCCAGGGGTTGAATACCAAAGTCATCAATGATAAGTAGATCTTGCTTTTCGATCTTTGTAATCTCTTTGAGATATGTCCCGTCAGCCTTGCCACCTTTCAAGCGGGCGAAGAGTTTCGTGCTATGCTCATACAAAACCCTATAGCTCATGGAACATGCCTGATGCCCAAGGGCAGAAGCAATATAACTTTTCCCTACACCAGTACTTCCCGTAATCAGGATGTTCTCTTTCTTATCAATAAAGGTACAATCAGCAAGCCGGAGCACCTGGTTCTTGATGAGCACGCGATGGTCATCAAAGTTTATCTGTTCAACGGCTGCCTTGTAACGGAACCGAGCATTCTTAACGCTCCGGTTAAGTTTTCGATTGAAACGTTCGTCCCACTCCGAGTCAATTAGCATGGATAAGAGTTCATCGGCAGTACACTTCTCTACCCTACCGGATTCAAGGCTTGTGCGGAAGGCCCGCACCATGCCATAAAGTTTCATCGTTCGCATTTTTTCAATAGTTTGATCATTCATAGTTTTATGGTTTATAGTTTGACATTAAAGTTATTGGTAGTACTCTTTTCCCCGGATGTTATCGTGATCCGGCATAGGAAGCTGCCGATCTTCTTCCAGATCGTACAGATCAAGCCCTCGGTGCAAAATATCTTCAATAGCACGAAAGTGATACAACCCATAGGCATGACCACGCTGACACGCTTTGATCAATCGCTGATGGCCAACTCTTTTTGCGAAGGACAATATTCCTTGACAGGATTTGTAAGCTTGTTCGGGATGTGGCTTTTTCCGGAGCACCTGGGTGATATAATACTCTACCTCCTTACCTATGCTGCGAGCCTGCGCTAAAAAATAATCCGGATTCCACTCTGCCAGCACCTTGTGGTGTGTAGCCATATGGGAGGGATCAGTAGTGTAGTTATGGGCACTGCGTACACGCTGGTGAGAGGCGATGAGTTCGTATTTGTAAAAAACCTCCACGATCGACTTGCTGTATAGGACACGCACCTTTTTACTGATATAACCGAAAGGAACGCTATAGTAATGCTTATCAGCACCCAGACACACGTGACCATTTTTCATCACGGTGGCCGATGATGAGCTACGCAGTTCAAATCGTTTTTCGGGTAAAGGCTGCAGGGTTGCTTTCTCCATCTCATCAAACTGTTGCTGCCTTGAATAATTTCGTCCTTTAAATGAAGTGTTGTTATGTGTATTCAGCAGTGCGCGTATGCGTTCATTAAGCTCACCAAGAGTAGTAGCAAGTTCTTTGGGCAGAGAGGCGAAGATGCGGCGATAGGCAATCTTTACAGCGCCTTCAACCAAGGCTTTGTCTTTGGGTTTGTAAGCTCGTGCAGGAAGAACTGCCATTCCGTAATAGTCTGCAAACGCTTCAAAGTTTTCATTCAACTTCGGCTCGTAACGGTTGCTTTTAATAACGGCAGACTTCAGATTATCAGGGACAATAGCATTGGGAGCACCACCAAAATAGTGGAGCGCGTTCTCGCAGCACCCGATAAAATCTTCTACGCGCTGGCTTTCTATCGCTTCCACATAAGTCAGTTGGCTGGCTCCAAGGATGGCGACAAAAACCTCCATTGCTTTCATCTCACCCGTTGTCGGATCTACGACTTCAAGCTTTTCTCCGGTGAAGTCAACGAAAATTTTATCTCCTGCTTTGTGTTCCATGTGCATGCTGGGATGAACACGCCGCTTCCAGAGATTATAATGCCGATAGAAGGAAGTCATCTTAAATCCATCGGGGAATTGGCCATGATATTCTTCCCACAGACGCAGTAATGTTACTCCACGTTGTTTTAATCGCTTCTCCTGGGTCTTCAAAAAATCATGAAGCAACGGCAAACGATTATCTATCAAAGGCTCAGGCTCCTTGCAAAACAACTCATCCAGATCTTTATCGGACAATTGGTTTACATCGTCCCATGTAGTCTTTAAACCTTTGAATGCGTGGATGTACTTTTTTACCGTGTTGCGTGAAAGCCCGGTAATGATGCTGATCTGTAGCTTATATTGCCCCTGGCAGTATAGCTTTAATACTTGTCTAAGTTTGCTCATAGCGATCGGGTTATTGGCCATTAAAAGTTGATTTTAAAAGGCGCAGAGATAGCCCTTTCAATCAGCTTTATGGTCAACCGATCTCAATGCACTTTTACTTAAATTAGGTGGTCACTTTGGTGCGAAAAACGATGGTCAGTTTGCCACGAAATCAGGTGGTCACATTGAAACGAAATGAAGTGGTCACATTAGGCGGAATCTCCACTTAGCACATCCCTTCCAATTTTTACTTCGATGCTGCAATGGATGCCGCCTATAACCGTGTGTATATCCGCCGTGCCCTTGCGTGTACTGCCTGGGATCCACTTGCCGGGAATTACTTTCGTCTGGCCTAATACGTTGACCATGGTGGTATCTTTTAGCTTCCTGCCAGTGGTGTTAATCCTGGTAGCGTAATGGCCGTGTAGTTCAAGCCATCGCAGTATACATGCTGTTAATCCATTGCTTGTACGATCATTGAACCTGCGGACTGGGATCGCTTGCTGTGGAACGCTCGGATACTTCGTCCGCTTATAAGTCATGTCCATGCTTTGGAGTATCTGTAGTGGTTTCATTTCGTTACTCTCATTGTTACTATCATATCACTATCATTCAACTACCATTTGCTATCACACTCTCACTATCATTCACGCCTATATAGGAGGCGTGATAGTGATAGTACCGAGAGTGAGAGTAGTAGTTGGTATTTTCCATAGGTTAAAAAGGGGTTAAACAATACAGTCCATCTTCTTGGAACAGGATTCCGCGTTCCAGGTTGTCACCAATCCATCGGTTCGCCGTCGCTATTGATTTGCAGAAGTTCCGGCTAAGTAGTTCCTGGCCCAGGTCTTTGTAGGTTAGCCGTTTGCCGTTCAGGATATCGTTAAAAGCCTTGTTTTGTTCCTCCGCTTTGGCTG
>DATHIE010000494.1:0-13976 GCA_035316905.1 Chryseolinea sp.
AGGGTTTCGGTTTTACGCTCCGAACAAATCCTTTTGAATGTCAGAAGCTTTGTTTTCTACTGCTTCCTTTGCTTCTGCTACCTTTTCACCAACTGCATCGATAACGGACGTTGCAGTTGCTACTACTGCGTCCTTCACTTCTGCGGCCTTTTCGACTGCGGCCTTGGAAACTTCCTTGCTCTTGGCCACAACTTTCTTTTTAACCGCCTTTGCCTTTTTGGCTACTGTTTTCTTTATCGCCTTAGCCTTTGCAGCAACTCTTTTGGCTACAGGTCTAGCCGCTTTTTTTGCTTTTTTTGCCGGCTTTTTAGCTGCCTTTTTTGCTGTTTTCTTGGCTGCTTTTCTTGCCACTTTTTTAGCCGCTTTCTTTGCAACTTTCTTTGATGACTTCTTAGCTTTTTTCGCCATAGCTATTAATGTTTTTAGTAGCCAAAAGTTAAAATATTTATACTACAATATAAACTGTAGATCGAAAATATTTGCATCAATGTATAATTTGTCGCTGTAAATACAAATTCTATTCATGAAGTATATGTACAACCGGATTGGGTTTCTGCCAAGTCCTCGATTCACGTTCAACCACGTATAGTGGCATCTCCGGCCCTTAAGGTTGGTATCCAAGGCTTTAATTAAAAGCCTCTCATAGCTCGACGGTATTGGTTTGGCGTGTTTATGGATGTGGATGCTCCCCTGCACGACCCTCGACGACCTCGTGAATTTCCGAAATCGGCTGGACGCCTAGCGATTTCAATTCGCGAAAAATAACCACATTGAGGTCAGTGCGTGTTTTAAACGTTTCTGAAGTGACCCAGTAATATAGTTTGAATTGTAAGGACTCGTCGATCTGCCCTTCAAACACGACAATAGGTTCGGGCTGATCCAGTACAAATTTATTGCTGGTGAGCAGCAGTATTAAGCGTTGCGATCACTAATTCCGGATCTGCCATCACCGAAGTTTGTACATCTATTACTTGTCTTCGTGAGTTATTGCTGAGCGTATAGTTACTTATTTGGTTACCTATAAGTTTTGAGTTGGGTATGATAACCTCTGCTCCATCATGGGTCAATATCTTTGATGCGCGTATGCCAATTTCCTTGACACATCCTTCAATCTGTTCGGATTCGATGGTATCGTTCACCACAAATGGCCTCTCAAATATGATGATAAGACCTGAGATAAAATCCGCCACAAGATTTTGTAACCCGAAGCCTATACCTACTCCAAGGGCGCCGGCCAGAATACTGATTTTGGTCAAATCAAACCCGGTAGCGGCGACTGCTAACATAAATCCAAGCACCATTACCGAATAACGAGCAATAACATCGACGGCCATAGCCACGCCGCGGCGAAGGTTCAGCCGTGAAAGAATCCCTCCATCCAAAATGACCTGCAGCATTACCGAGATGAACCAGGTGACGATAATAGTGAAGAAAAACAGCAGTATGTCTCCTACGGTAACCGTAAACTCGCCGAACGTTCCGCCAAAATTCCATATCTGCTCAATCAATGCATTGAACGCCGGTCGGAGTGAGTAAGCCTTGAGGATTACAAGTAACAGAAGGAAAAAAGCTACCAGCTTGATCGCAGTATAAATGGAACTATAGTAATTCTGCGCGAGAGCCGATTGTTTCACAACCTTTGTCGTTTCCAAGGCACGGAAAAGATTGCGAACGATAACCGATGAACTAAGCACCACCGGAGCAAGGTAACAGAAACTAATCGTCCCGCGAGTAAGAACGCGCGACAACGAGGTAAATCCCACGAGCTGAAGAATCACCGCAGCGACGCTAAAAAATAGCAGGTAAGGAATAAGAGAGTGTTTGATAAAGTCACGAACCTGTGGATATGTTTCATGAAACCTCTTTAAATTCTTGCCTAGTATTCCCAACAAGACCATGGTGCAAACGCCGTGGAAGAGATCAATATACCTGTTAAGTAATTCCTCAACAACCAAAAAATTAGTCAGTTGGTAAAGCCAATAAACAATGAGCAGTCCGATTGTCGCTACGCGAATCAGGCCCCGTGATGGTTTAATGACTATTGATATTAACGGGACAGAAAATGCCAATAACAGCAACTGTGTGAGCAGGGGAGGACGGTTGATCAAGATAGGAAGAGCTATAAGCAGAGTAACCGTGAACGCGTGGATGAAAACTCTAGGTAATGAATCGACTGGGTTGTTTTGAGCCGATTGGTGTTTGTGGGAAGCTCTCAGGCTAACGAACAATCCAATGCCAAAGAGCAGAATTAAGACGAAACGGCCAGAATGCACTTCAACGTATTCTTTGAAGTCTTTATGTAGCAAACACAAACGTGCGCGTCAACTGTACTTCAATTGGTACTGAACCAACAAGCAACTTTTCATTCCACAGAAACGATGTGTCACGTTTAAAAAACATGAAAACATCCTGTTGAAGCATGGACTCAAGCTCGGCTATGCGCGACGTAATTGTTTGCCGACTGCTAGATACCCGCTCCTGAAATTTAAAGTATAATGTGATCCGCTTAGCTAGGAACCCTTCGATAATTTGAAGCTCTTTAAGCAGCTGGGTGATCGGTTTCCGCAGGTTTCCCGTCAAGCGGTCACTTGCAGCCTTTTCCCTAGCCGCCAGCCAGTAGTCAATGTCTTCACGGATCTTTTGTAATTCAGATTCCCTTTGTGTTATAACATCCGCTAATGTAGAAGCGAGCGTTTCGCTTTGAGTACTTTCTGTTGTCCATTTGACCAACAGGTTTTGGATCAACCACTCGCGTGGATGGGATGTCAGGAAAAAATCCGATTCACTCTGTTTTTCCTGTACCGATGCTAAAAGATCCCTGGTGGCCTGACGATAATTCGAAATGTCTGTAGTATCCTCAAGATCTTCCCTGACTTTTCGGATTTGCGTTCCCTGCTGCTCCATTTTACTCATCAGGGTTGAAAGAGTAAAGCTAGCCTGCAACGAGTCTTCTGATTGAACCTCCTGCCCGTAACATAGAGTCGAAGAGAAACATAAAAGAATCCTTAACGCGTACGCAACTAATCTTTGAATAAGTGCGATCATTGGTAGGTTTCGGTCGGGTTCCTGGTCCACTAAATTTAAGAATTGCAGGGGACCGGGGCACCTTGATGGAAGGGATTTCTTTTTAACAGGTGGTCCTTTCCTCGTTATGTAGTTGATCCAGAATTTGTTGAACTACATCCAATACATCCATGAAAAATGCTGAAATCAATCGGATTCTCATCTTACATCGGCAGCTAGAATGGCGATGTTAGATTCTTGCCTGATATGTATACAGTTCGAAGTATCGTCCCTGTTTTTTAATGAGTTCGTCATGTGTCCCACGCTCGACAATTGATCCGTGTTCAACCACCAGAATTTGGTCAGCTTGTCGGATTGTACTAAGCCTGTGTGCGATTACGAAAGTAGTCCGCCCGTGCATAAGGCCCTTAAGACTTTGCTGAATATAGGTTTCACTCTCGGTATCCAGGTTAGATGTCGCCTCATCCAGAATGAGTATCCGGGGGTTAGCGAGTATGGCCCGTGCAAGCGCTATACGCTGCCTCTGCCCACCAGATAACTTAACCCCACGTTCTCCAATGAGCGTGTCCAGGCCCTTCTCAAACCGGTCTGTAAATTCGCTAACATGTGCTGCTTTGACGGCCTCAATTAATTTCTCCTGAGACGCCTTTGGACGAGGAAAAAGTATGTTCTCACGTATCGTACCTTCGAAGAGAAAATCGTCCTGTAGTACCACACCAAGCTGGCTTCGGTAACTGTCTAAAGACACCTTGCTTAGGTCCATACCATCAACGGTAATGATACCTTGACTGGGATTAAGAAATGACGCTGATAAGCCTGCAATTGTCGTTTTACCCGACCCCGACGTGCCCACCAAGGCCGTTACGGTTCCAGCATTTGCTGAGAAACTCACGTTCCGAAGCACGGGCTTACCTTCCTCATACTCAAATGTAACGTCATCGAATACAACATCACCAGTTATTGCCCCTATGGTCTGCGGCCGCGAATTGCCATCATCCTCCGGTGTCATGTTCATCAATTCCTCGGTCCGATCAAGTCCGGCAAACGCTTCGGTTAGCTGGCTACCGATATTGCTCATTTGAACAATAGGTGCGATCATAAACCCGAGGAACAAGGTGAATGAAACAAAATCGCCAAACGTAAGCTGGTCTTTGATGATCATATATCCGCCAATTCCCATTATTCCAGTACTCGCGAGCCCCAGTAAAAATGTCGCCGAACTTGTCACCACGCTGGTGGACGTCAGACTCTTTTTAACGTTTTGAAAGAGCCTGTCAACCCCTTCTTCGAATGTCTTGATTTCCTGGGCTTCCGCATTAAAACCTTTGATAACGCGGACTCCGTTTAGCGTCTCCGTTAACCGTCCGGTTACTTCGGCATTTAGTACTCCACGTTCCCTAAAGATTGGACGGATATACGAAAACGCTTTAAGGGAAATAAGTCCAAAGATGAGCACCGGGACAAGTACGTATAGGGTCATCATTGGGCTAATACGAATAAGCAGCACCAGACTGATTGATGCACTTAGCACTCCGCCGACAAGTTGAACAAGCCCGGTTCCGACTAGATTTCTTACCCCTTCTACGTCATTCATGACCCTTGACACCAGAGCGCCGGACTTGTTGTTGTCAAAGAACCGTATCGGAAGACTCAGCAGCTGTTTCTGAACTTTAGCCCGGAGGACTGATATGAGGTGCTGCGCCTCAACGCTTAACAGTTTCGTAAGCAAATAAGATGTAACGGCCTGGACAATTATCGCCCCAAGCACGGCGAGCAACAATACTTTGAGCATCTCAATATCGTTTTTCGCAATAACCTCATCTAGAAGGTATTTGCTGGCGGCCGGAAGAACAAGACTTGCCAACCGGCTTATTACGATCAATAAGAGGCCAACAAAGAGAAGGTTTTTACGAGGCCAGACAATGGTCCTGAAAACATGACCTATTGTGACTTTGTTTTTTTGAGACATGGGTTCTATGCTAGGGTTCGGGTTATCAATAGTGTCGACTTGTGAGTCTATTTATTTTAAAGTATTGGCCTTTTGTTGGATGTCTTGGGGAAATATTTGCGCGAAACGAGTCACCAACTCCCCGGAACATATCAAATAACCGATAATAAAGAGTGACTTGCTCATGGCATGGTTTTTCACTTATACACCTTATAAACTGATAACAATATGACATCCAAGATATGCTTCGCTTTCGCAATAATACTCTTCGTTTGTACGTCAACCAGGGCACAGGATTCCAAAAAAACTCCTGACAAGATAATTGACAAAATCGTGGGAGCGTGGAAGATACAGAAAATCACATCCGGGAAAGAGGAGGTGGCTAAGAACCCGACCTCGGGTCAATGGATAGAGTTTAGGTCAGATGGTACATACCTTGACAACTCAACCTCTATCGACAGTGGATCATACAGAATTAATGAGAATCAATCTATCGTCTATTTTGAAAGTGTTGTTAATAAGGACCCGTCAAAAAACACTACGAATATGATCACTGAATGGGCGATTACATTTACCGGCGAAGGAATGATCATGCAACGTCGCAGCACCGGAAAGCGCGAACATGTCGACAAAATTAAATACTTCTATACAAAGGTTGGCGACGAACAAAAGGCAGTGAACAATTAAGTTTACTGTTCTATCGATTTCAGGCGTAAAGCAATTCTTTTTGTTCAGATACTCTCTCACTGGAGATATACTCATCATACGCCATCAGCTTGTCTATAAAACCATTAGGTGTGATCTCGATGATCCGGTTGGCAACCGTCTGAGTAAACTCGTGATCATGGGAAGTGAAGAGCACTGTTCCTGGGAAATCTTTGAGCGCATTGTTGAATGCTGTGATAGACTCCAGGTCAAGATGATTGGTTGGCTCATCAAGGATCAGGAAGTTCGCCCCCGGTAACATCATACGGGAAGTCATGCATCGGACTTTTTCACCACCCGATAGCACACTGCACTTCTTGAAGACTTCTTCTCCTGAAAAAAGCATTTTGCCTAAAAATCCCCTGACATAGATTTCATCTTTATTCTCGTCTTCCGCAAATTGCCTTAACCAATCAATCAGGTTGTCTTCTGATTGAAAGAATTCTTCATTGTTGCTGGGCAAATAAGCGGTGGTAATGGTTTGACCAAATCTGAAACTTCCCCCAGACGGTTTTAATTCATTGACAAGAATCTTAAACAACGAAGTGATAGCATGACTGTCGTTGCTGAGGATTGCTATTTTGTCGCCTTTATTGACGTAGAAATCAAGACCTTTGAAAAGCGTCGTTCCATTCGCGGTATAGCTTAAGTTTTCGACCTGGAGTATCTGATCCCCTGCAGTCCGCTTTTGTTGGAAAATTATCGCCGGATATTTTCTTGTTGAAGGCTGAATATCGTCGACATTGATTTTCTCAAGAAGTTTGCGCCGGCTTGTCGCCTGTCTTGATTTTGAAGCATTTGCACTAAATCGTGCAATAAATTCCTGCAACTCTTTCCGCTTGTCCTCGGCCTTCTTGTTTGCTGAGGAACGTTGTGATAATGCTAATTGACTGGATTGATACCAAAAGGTATAGTTACCAGTGTATAGGCGGATCGCGCTGAAGTCAATATCAACAATATGAGTGCAGACGGTATCGAGGAAGTGTCGGTCGTGGGAAACGACAATCACCGTGTTCTTGAATTCTAGGAGAAAATCCTCCAGCCAGCCCACCGTATGGATGTCAAGGTCGTTCGTAGGCTCATCGAGGATAAGTATATCGGGGTTTCCGAATATGGCTTGTGCCAAGAGTACTCGCACCTTCTGGTTTCCATTCAGTTCTTTTACCTCCTTAAAGTGGTCTTCTTCGTCGATTCCCAGTCCGCTTAACAGGGCAGCCGCGTCCGACTGCGCGTTCCAGCCATCCATCTCTGCAAATTCGGCCTCAAGTTCTGATGCCCGAATGCCATCGCTCTCGGAGAAATCGGGCTTCTCGTAAATAGCGTCTTTCTCCTTCATGATACTCCAAAGCTTCCCATGGCCCATCATGACGGTATCCAACACGAGGACCTCGTCAAATTCGTAGTGATTCTGACGCAGCACCGCCATGCGTTTGCCGGGCTCGATCGAGACATTGCCCCTTGTTGGGTCGATATCTCCGGACAAGATTTTAAGGAAGGTAGATTTACCGGCACCGTTTGCACCAATCACTCCATAACAGTTTCCTGGAGTGAACTTCAGGTTCACTTCGTCAAACAAAACTCTTTTTCCGAACTGAAGAGACAGGTTATTTGCTGCAATCATGAGATGAATGAAAAATAAGCTGCAAAGATAATGAAAAGTGTCGGGCTTTTGATTTTAAGTCAATAGCGCCTATGTTAATTCTGTTATTTTATTAAACTTCAATCGTTAATTTTCTTGAATCATGGTAAGGGTGAACATTCTTTTTCTTTTTTGGGTGATTGTAGTATCATCAAACGCCTATGGTCAACGCAATGCGCTCGTCTTCCAATCAGATTTTGGTTTAAAGGACGGAGCAGTTGCTGCGATGAAGGGTGTGGCCTTCTCGGTATCTGATGATCTGCGGATCTTTGACGTCACTCACGAGATCCCTGCGTTCAACATTTGGGAAGCCGCATACCGATTAAATCAGTCCGTTTCTTATTGGCCGGCAGGAACTGTGTTCGTTTCGATTATCGATCCGGGTGTTGGTTCTTCGCGAAGATCCATAGTTGCTAAAATGCGTTCAGGTCACTTTGTTGTAACTCCTGACAACGGTACCCTTACGCTATTGGCTGAGAGCTTGGGAATAGAAGAAGTACGAGAAATCGATGAGACCAAAAACAGACTGAAGAATTCCGAGAAGTCATATACATTCCATGGCCGCGATGTGTATGCATATACGGGGGCCAGACTTGCTGCTGGCGTAATAACTTTCGAAGAGGTTGGCGGAAAAATAACGGATGATATCGTCAAGCTCCCTTATCAAAAAGCGGTGTTTGATCACAATCAGGTTCTTGGAAATATCCCAGTGTTGGATGTTCAGTACGGAAATGTATGGACAAACATTGACAGGAAGACTTTTCAAAAACTTGGTATCAAGAAGGGGGGCGATGTAAACGTAAAGATCACTCGCAATAACAAGACTATTTACGAGGGTCGAGTTCCGTTCGCCAATACTTTTGCTGAAGTTCCCCAAGGAAAAGTGGTGGGATACCTCAATAGCCTGCTGAATTTTTCCATCGCAATAAATGCAGGTAATTTTGCTGAGCGACATAAGGTAGGGAGCGGGCCGGACTGGATTATTATTCTTGAGAGATAGTCACCTGTGACGAAGTAGATTGAAAATCATCATTGTACACGACATGTCCATTCACGTCCTTCACATTGATGTAGTCGACGCTACCGAGGCCGTTGAACGAAAAGATCAACCCCACTATCTTACCGAAATCACGATTGTAGTGTAGCCGAATGGCTTCTGTGTCATTCAAAAACACGCTAGCATTTTTGTTATTATTCTCAATTCGCAGCTTTTGCCATTGATAGATATTTGTTCCCAATCCGGATAGGTTGTGATCCTTGCTGTTTTTAAAGACTTCACCAACCTTAATTTCAAGATCTCCTACGCAACCCATACTCGTAACCGGTATGAAATAAATATGCTCTTCAGTTAAAATCGTGAGTTCCGCGAGCGGGCATAATGCAATACCAATACTATCATGTTTGAAGCGGGTTTCTATCGAAAAATTATCACTATCCACCCCATCGAAATCCCTAATGTTGTAATAACGAAGGAAGAATTTCTTGCTGGCATCAACATTTGCAGCTCTAAGAGCTTCAAGAGTTGTGAGCATCGTGCCACCCACGATCATTTTCCTGGAGTCGAGGTAAAAAGGTGAGTTGTCGCTTACATTATACTGAACGATGGGCATCCAACCATCTGTCTTAATATGAATCCTTGCGATCTTTACTATCGAGTCATTAACTATTAATTTTGCGCGGTGAAAACCGGGAGTGTAGTAGATCGATGATAAGTAGCTTTTGGTGGGATCGATGCCAACTTTGTTTAACGGGTTCCAACTTTGTTGAATAAAAAAACTATCCGCCTTAATATCCTTGACATCGTAGGTGAAAAGAACAGTATTAGGAACTCCGGATGTTATTGTTTTGTCGGCCTTGAACGTGATATTATCGGGCAACGACAACTTCTTTTCTGATCTATTGAAACCTTGCAGGACCAGGAATACAATGAGCACTAACACGGCAAATAATCCAGCTGCAATAGGCCAGTAGATGGATCGTCTTTGTCGCTTTGAACCGGTCGCGGTCGGCTCTACGCGCGATTCCGCCTGCTGCTTTTTAAAGGTCTGCCAGGTATCAAACTCCAGGAGTGATGCAACGGCGTCCAGGGTTGCCGGATGAGGTTCCTGCGTGTAATCGTCTTTCCATAATCGCTTCAGGGTCGATAGGCTAAGGCGTATTTTAGACTTTTCCTCGATAAGCCTGGCGAGGTATTCAAAGTCCCTTTGCTTTAGCTTGCCATCGGAGGTGCCCAGCATTAGCTTCTGCTCGACCTGGAGCCGGAAATACGCTATATATTCTCGTTCGGATCGCATACCTTAAGGTGAACGCAAAATGAATGCAATATGACCGGCAAATGACCGTCTTTCTGAGGCGCCAGTGATCAGAATTTCCGTATGATTAGGTAACAAATTCAAAACAGACAAATCTATGATAAAACATGCTATTCTAATCGTCGCGATCGGCCTCCAATTTTTAGCCTTCGCCCCCGCTATTTCCCAGGAGCGTATGTTCGATTTACAACAGCTTCTTAAAGAAAAGAAGTTAATTGCACATGGTCAAAAAGTGATCCCAATAACGGACGGTGGAAAAAAGGGAATATCCCAAACCGGAATAGTCTGGCTGAAGGATGTCAACTTTTCCGAAGGAACCATTGAAGTGGACTTACGAGGTAAAGACGTTCTCCAAAAGAGTTTTATCGGTATAGTTTTCCACGGCGTAGACACGGCCACTCATGATGTCATATATTTCAGGCCATTTAACTTTTTATCGACAGACCCTGTACGAAAGATTCACGCAGTTCAATATGTCGCACATCCCGATTTTCCCTGGCATAAACTGAGAGAAGAAAAAAATGGGATCTACGAGAAAGCGGTTACTCCAGCCCCTTCACCCCAGGATTGGTTTCACGCGACGATAGTAGTCAAAGGAACAGAAATCAATGTATTTGTGAATAACTCAACGACGCCTTCACTAACTGTTAGTAAACTGAACTCGCGGTCAAATGGTAAAATAGGGATATGGAATGAGGGACTTGAGGGCGACTTCGCAAACCTTGTTATAAAGAAATAGATGATGGTCCAAAAAAACGCAACTCGTGGAAACACGCCTGGCTTCATCATCAAATCATTTCGATACATCCTTTTCATCCTCGTGTTGCCTGTATTAACGTTCGCGCAACAATCTATTCCATATGGAAATAATTCGAAGGCTGGTAAATATGTTACTTCAGGTGATGCAAAGATCTATTATGAAGTGTATGGTGATGGGCCACCGCTTCTGCTTCTTCACGGTGGATATTATGGATACATCAGCGAGTTTGAAATGTATTTTCCGGACCTGATAAAAAACTTCAAAGTAATAGCCGTTGCCACGCGCGGTCACGGAAGGTCTGAGATCGGTCATGAGAAAATGTCGTATCAACTTTTTGCTAAAGACGCGATCGCCGTTCTTAAACAGGAAAAATTAACAAGTGTACTGGTTATGGGTTTCAGCGACGGCGCGATCACGGGGTTAGTCCTGGCTGCAGAAAATGCATCGTACGTGAAAAAATTGGTCTCCATGGGTGGTGGCATCAATACAGGAATGTATCGGCCGAATTCGCTGCAAAGTGTTTGGAGAATGGATGGGAAAAAGGAAGAGCAAGATGCTCCTGACTTCCTGAAGGAGCGAATGAAAATAATGCCTGAGCCGAATCGTTTTGCAGAGTGGGTTGATCGTTTGAAAGAGGTATGGCTTGCACCGGTATGGATCAGTGAAGATAAAGTGGCTGCAATCAAATGCCCCGTGATGATTGTCGGAGGTGATAGGGACGATTACGCGCGCACTGAATCATTTGTTGAAAACTACAAGTTGATCCCAAACTCAAGGCTTATGATACTTCCCAATAGCGGCCATGTTTCGCTTATCCTTCAGCCGGCTTTGTTAAATAGTTTCATAATTCCATTCCTGAAAGAGTAGCTGTCTTAAGATTTTTCGTGAATATAAAATCTGAAAATTCGGGACTTACGAGAAATCGTAAGTCCCTTTATTTTTAAAACACTCATTATCAATATTTAATAGAATGGCACACGGAATGTCATTGAGAGTTTCAAAGATTAAACTCTCAATCAATCATGAAAAAGTTCGCGTATTTCTCTTTTGGCGTCTTGTCGTATGCAGCTGGTGTAAGTATACTTATATTTGTTGCGCACGATTTGCATGTCTTCAACCAGGATGGCGGTCTTTGCCGCTAGTCAGTATATTCAGGAGCTCATTTCATTCAAATAACATAATGTGTATGAACAATACGGATAAGCAGATATTGCTTTCGGCAGCTATTAAAGCATTAGATTATTTAACGGACATCAGCGAGCGCCGCGCTAATCCTACGGAGGTCTCGATTCAAGGACTTCAAGCTTTCAATGAAGACCTGCCTGACTACGGGAGAGACGCGCTTCAGTCGATCGATTTCCTTCATCATCATGGATCACCGGCAACCATGGCAAGTCCAGGAGGAAGATACTTTGGTTTTGTCATTGGTGGATCTCACACAGCCGCTCTGGCCGCTAACTGGCTAACATCGGCATGGGACCAAAATGCAGGCCTGTTTGTGACAAGTCCGGTAAGTGCGTTTATCGAATCGGTTTGTGAACGGTGGCTTACCGAAATACTTCCTGTTGCGCGTGGGGCTTCCGTTGGATTTGTTACCGGAGTAACGATGGCGAATTTCACGGCACTTGCGGCAGCGCGTTCGGCGATACTCAACACAAATGACTGGGATGTGGAACGCCGTGGACTGTTTGGTGCTCCGCCCATCAGGGTTGTAATCAGCGAGGAAGCTCATTCGAGCATTTCAAAGGCGTTGGCATTACTTGGCTTGGGAATGGACAGGGTGATCCGCGTACCAACAGATAGCAATGGATGTATGAAGCTCGATAGTTTGCCTGAATTGGATTCCAACACCATTGTGTGCATTCAAGCTGGCAATGTGAATACGGGTGGAATGGACAGTGGAGAAATTGTGAGGGAAGCAAAGAGGCAAGGAGCCTGGGTCCACGTTGACGGCGCTTTCGGTTTGTGGGCAGGCGCTTGTGAGAGAAAAAAGGATCTGACAGAGGGATATGACCTCGCTGATTCATGGGCAACGGACGGTCACAAGTGGTTGAACGTTCCCTATGACAATGGAATTATTATTTGCAGGGACAAGGAACATTTGCGGAAAGCGATGAGCATGGATGGTTCGTATCTTGATCAAACGGGTGCAAGGATACCCTATCAATATACTCCTGAACTGTCAAGGAGGGCGCGTGCAACTGATATCTGGGCGGCAATGCGCACTCTCGGAAGGAATGGAATTGATGATCTTATTTCAAGATCTTGTCTTTACGCAGAACTTTTCGCTCACCGGCTGGAAGAGGCAGGTTTCGAAATCCTCAACGAAGTCGAGACGAACCAGGTACTCGTTTCGTTTGGTACAGATACAGAAACGAGTAACGTCATAAAAGCGATTCAGGAGGATGGAACCTGTTGGGTAGGGGGTACGACCTGGAAAGGACGGATGGCGATGAGGATTAGTGTATCCTCATGGGCAACACAACCGGAAGATGTGACGAAGTCAGTGAACGCGATGATCAGTTGCGCAAAGAAAGTTGTGTTGAAGGCAATGTGATGCACAGCCGGGGTATTTTAATGCCAAATGCACCAATTCGCATGTTTTTGGAATAGTGACCAAACACGGAGGATTTAAATCACTCGTTCGCAAGGTGGTGCCTGGATGAGATACGAAAAGTTGTCCAGGTAATGCCCCAGATGCCAGAAAGCCTTCGTGGTCATCGAGTTTTGGTCCTTGTGGTATTCAGTCACCCAGACTGCGTCTGCCTGGAGTGCACTACCAATCTTTCTGGCTAGTCCTCCGAAGAACTCTTCGCCAGTTAGCAGCGAGATGGCTTCAAATGAATGTTTGAAAGACTCAAGCCTGTTGGGCGTTAGTTTCATGAGTGAAATGTTGCCGTATATCGGGACGAAACGTTGCCCATTCTTACGGCTTTTCGTAAAAAATGTTTGTCCGTCGAATAGGAGGCAGTGTGACTTTATTCGTAACAATAAAAAGTTGAAATTAACTATCTGTTTCATTTTCGATCCCCAAACTTCCGGGGTGCGAAAAAGGGTGGATTTGTTTATTAGAATAGGGTTTTTAGTGCGAAATTCAAATACGGATTGGTATGAGGAGTTACAGCAGTTTGACATATGGTTCCGTGGAAAAGCGATCTACTATGATCCTTCACAACGATGCATTATTTCAGAATCGGAAACATGCGGCGTTTCTCTTAGGAGAGCGATTAATGGAGCATGCGAATTCTGATGCCATTATAGTCGCGGTCAATGGCGGCGGTATTCATATCGGATACCATCTTGCGCAGCTTTTGCACCTACCGTTGGAAGTGATCCCTTGCAAAAAAATAAAACATCCTGCCGATAATGATAAAACAATCGGCGCTGTAAGCCTTGATGCCGTGGTGCTCCACGATGAGGACAATACGATTCCACAGGATTATATCTATCACCAGATTCAGCTACAGCAGCACGTAATCAAAGGGCAGAGTAATAAATACAATAAGGGTCGTACGCCGCTGTCCTTCAAAGGACGGACGATCATTCTTGCAGACGATCTGCTGATAACCGGTGATACAATGCTCGCGA
>DATHIE010000495.1:0-12340 GCA_035316905.1 Chryseolinea sp.
TATGGCAGCAGGGAGGTGAAAAACTGAAGTTTGTCCAATTCCTTCCTTACAATGGAAAGTCATCTGACTTCGAAACGTCGGTGCAAATAGCATATAGCGATAAAGCAATCTATGTCGCCGCACGTATGTATGACCCATCGCCCGACAAAATTCTCAGAGAGTTTGGTAAACGCGATGACTCCGGACGAAATGCGGATTCATTCGGATTCGTGCTTGATCCGTATAACAGTGGCATGAATGCCTTCACTTTTTTTGTAACAGCCGCCGGTGTTCAAAGTGACCACTTCATATCCGCTGGTAATCATTGGGATTCACATTGGGATGCGGTCTGGAAAAGCGCAGTAAAAATTGATGAATTCGGGTGGTCAGTTGAATTTGAGATTCCTTACTACGCGATTCGATTCCCACGTCAGGAAGTACAACACTGGGGTGTGAATTTTTATCGTGGAGTAAAGCGAAATCAGGAAGAAACATATTGGAGCCCTGTGGATAATTCCAAGCAGGGATTTGTGAATCAGACAGGCGTGCTGACCGGTGTAAAAAACATTGAACCTCCGCTTCGACTTTCGTTCTCGCCGTACGTCACTGCTGCATTCCAGCACGATGCCTCGACACGAAAACAGAAGTTTTCATTTACAGGAGGCATGGATCTTAAATATGGTATTAATGAAAGTTTTACCGTCGACGTCAGTCTGATTCCGGATTTCAGCCAGGTTCAATCGGATAACGTCGTGCTGAATTTATCAGCGTATGAAGTTCGATATGCGGAGAATCGACAGTTCTTTACCGAAGGAACTGAATTGTTCGACAAGGGAAATCTTTTCTATTCAAGAAGAGTAGGATCAACTTTTGGATCAGTGGATTATGACGCAGGAAAGGAGGAGCTCGTAAGTCAACCCGTATCTGCAAATCTCTTGAATGCGGTAAAGCTTTCGGGCCGAAATAAGAAAGGACTAGGGCTGGGGGTATTCAATGCCATCACGAACAAGACATACGCGAAATTGAGGAACCTTGAGTCCGGTGAAGAACGCGAGGTCCAGGTAGACCCATTGACAAATTTTAATGTTGCCGTGATTGACCAGAACCTAAAAAACAATTCGAGCATCAACTTTACAAATACAAATGTCACTCGTGCAGACGGTGGCCGGGATGCCAATGCGTCTGGTTTGACGGTGTCCTTGAATGATAAATCCCTTCAATATCGCGTTAGAGCTTTTGGAAGCTATAGTGTCGTGAATCAGAAAGATGATGTTGGACGATTTGTAACGACGCCGGGTTATAAGTATTCGGTCGAGCTAGGTAAGGTCAGTGGAACATGGCAATATGGTGTTGCCAGAAGTGTTGAAACGGATAAGTATCAAATTAATGACCTGGGCTTCCTTCAGGCGGCGAACCAGGTTGCTCATTCAGGTTACTTCAGGTATAACTTACTGAAACCGTATTGGAAACTGAACAGGTTCAATAGCACGGTTTCGTTGTATGATGCGATGATGTTCAAACCTGATGCTTTCTCTGGGTTCAATGCATCGATAAACACCTACGCGCAGTTCAAGAATTTCTGGGGAGTAGGAATGCGTTATGGCGCTAACCCCGTTACCGGTCATGATTATTTTGAGCCAAGGACAGAAGGTTACTACTTTAATGTCGCACCGTCTGCGAGCTACAATGTTTTCATTGAAAGTGATGGAAGAAAGTCGCTTAAAGGAAACGTTTATTCAGGCCGATCGACGCGGAATGAGTGGGATCAAAACTCGGATTGGATGGGCCTGTTTTTGAGGTATCGTGTTAACAACAAACTGTCTTTTAATGTTGAGGTGAATACTGAAGATACGAAAGGCAGCAGAGGTTATGTCACCACGCAGGTCGATGATAATAACGCGTTGAAAGAAATCGTTTTCGGGCAGCGTGACATCAGAACAGCGACGAACATTGCGGGACTCAATTATACATTCAACAACCGGATGGGAATGAACTTAAGAGTCCGTCATTATTGGAGTCGCGTTAAGTACGACGAATTCTTTAGACTTGAACAGGATGGCAGTCTTCAACAGACTGATTATTCAGGTGTATCTGCTGAAGGCACAGCCGAGCACGATACAAACTTTAATGCGCTCAATGTTGATTTCTCTTACTTCCTCCAGGTAGCACCTGGTTCTTTCCTCAACCTTGTGTGGAAAGATGCCATCAGCTCTCTTACAAACGAGGCGGATCTAAATTACACTCAGAGTTATCGTCAGGCGGCAGATTCTCCTCAAGTCAACAACGTGTCCCTGCGATTCACCTACTTTATTGATTACCTGACGTTGAAGAAAACCGTAGGGAAAATATAGTCGCTTTTCGAAACCGTCACCCTGAATTAAAAACCGTGGTCGCGGACAATAGTCATCAATTGCCATGAGCTTTAGCTCGTGGACTAAAGTTGACAATGATTTAGGGCTTTAGCCTAACTGTTCAATAACCTATTCCTGTGTCAATAAATAATCAAAGTCATTCCGACGAGCGTACTCGGCGAAGGATCTCCAAGACGCTAAGGGGATCCTTCGCAGTAAGGTGAATTTGATTCGCATACTTCTTAGAAATAGAACTCAATCGTTTCAATGATTGCAGGTCACAACTCAGGATGACGGAATAAGAAATTAGCGTGACTGTCACAATATGTTGGCAATTGGCTACAAAAAACCCCAACCACTTCTCTGCAGCCTTCAAAACATTTTGGCGTCAATCCCTCGAAGCTAAGGTGAAATTCTTGGCTACCTGGGTACCTAGCCACCCAGGTACCCGACAGCTACCCCATTGGTTAATCCATCGGATCAATTATATTTATTTCCTATGGTCAGCTTCCTCATCATCATTGCGTTTGTTGTCGCGTTTGCAATATTTTATTCGCGCCAAAGAAAAAATAAAAACACACCTGCCGACTTTCCCTTAACCTGGAAACACATTCTTAACGAAAAGGTCATCTTTTATCAACATCTGAATGACGCAGACAAAAAAAGATTCGAAAATGACGTCATGCGATTCATTTCCAACGTCCGGGTTACCGGCGTACGAACCGAGGTAGATATAACAGATAAATTATTGGTAGCAAGCAGCGCTGTTATCCCCGTATTCGGCTTCCCTGAATGGGATTACACTTTCCTCGATGAAGTATTGCTTTACCCCGGCTCTTTTGACAGCAAATACACCATCAATAGCAAAGACGAAACTATCACCGGAATGGTGGGAACGGGTGGAACTATGGAAGATAAAATGATACTCTCAAAACCTGCACTCCACGCTGGGTTTTCCAATAGCACTGATAAACAAAACGTTGGCATTCATGAATTCATCCACCTCCTTGACAAAGAGGACGGTACCATCGACGGAATTCCAACCGTGCTGAACGGCAAAAAATTTGCCCTGCCTTGGCTGGAACTGATCCGCTCAAAAACGGAAGAAGTGATAAAAGGTCGAAGTGATATTAATGAATATGGCGCAACCCATCAGCGCGAATTCCTCGCCGTTGCTGGAGAATATTTCTTCGAGCGACCACAACTTCTTCAAAAAAATCATCCTGAGTTATATGAGTTGCTTTCAAGGGCCTTTCAACAGGATACTGCTAACACATTGAAAACCAGTATACGAACAAGGACAGAACTTCAGCGCAACGATCCATGCCCTTGTGGCAGCGGTAAGAAGTTTAAAAAATGTTGTATGAATAAAGTTGCATAAAATGTGACATTATACTTCAGTGGTTACAAAAAGTTTATTTACATTTGTTCACATGAAAATCACAAAGTTCAATATGGATTCGAAGGCAACGCTAGTCATTGTGCGCAAGCATTATGCCTTGGTCCGGGATTGTATTCTTGAATAGATTCATTGTTAAATGATCAAATAAAAGAAAGCCCGGGCCACAAAAGTCCGGGCTTTTTTACTTTAAAGACTTTGATTTATGACAATAGATAATATAATAGCCACCATAAGAAATGAGTTGATCCGTTCGATCTCCGTCCTGGACGAATGGTTTGATAAGGATGAGCCCTTATTGGACCACAGACCTGCAGGTAGCGAATGGAACGTGCGCGAATTGCTGGAACATGTAATGCTGACCAACCGCTTCCTTCTGATCCTTATTGACAAGGGAAGCTCGAAGGCATTGCGTCAGGACCATGATGGCGACTTTGATCAGCTGTTAGAGGACTATTGTCTTGAAAACGGCGCCATGCTGGAAATTGGGATCCACAAATCATTCGACTGGCACCGGCCTGAACATATGACCCCAACCGGACAATTGCCCATGCGCGAAGTAAGGGACGAGATCAGAGACCAGCTCAACCGTTGTCTCATTCATCTCGAATTGTTGAACAATGGTGAAGGTTTGTTATTTAAGACAACCATGACCGTCAACGGACTGGGTAAGCTCGATGTCTACCAGTTCATTTATTTCCTGGCCTTGCACGTACGGCGTCATCTGCAACAGCTTGAGGGTATACTGGAGGATTATAATAATACCATTGAAATGTGAGGGTATCGGTCCATTGACGGATTAAGACTAACTACTTCTGCATGTCGATGATGTAGACAACTGCAATCAACCGATAAAATACTTTAACCGATAGAGCCCAACCCGTAAGGATCCAAACTACCAACGGTTGAACGATTAACGATTAACGGATAACGGATAACGTATAACGATTAAAGGCTCCCATCGATCTTGCGCCGTACAAATTCCGTCAGGCTTGGTGGATGCTGGATCCGGATCTCATCGATTAAACCAAGAATGAACCGGGATATCCCTTCAAAGTTGGAGAATGGTCCATGGAAGACGTATCCGTCGTCGGTCTTTTCAATGTAAGGGATGCTTAGCGGATGCTCTTCCCTCATGAGCAGGTAGGCACGCAGGCTTAGGTGTAGCGTTGCCCATGAAATTGAGTCTCCTGTCATTCCAAAGATGTCTGTTTGATTCTTTTGGTGCAGATCTTCGAACTCAAATTTCTTTTTGAGCTCCACAATTTCCCCTATGCGGTCAAGCTTGAATTGTTTACAGATCTTGTCGCCGGTATCCAATGCAATGATCGATTGATAGTTGTCTCCGAAATGGATAGGCTCTACAAGCCGGTCGCGAATTTCATTACTGTTTGCGGAATGATAATTTTTTAAAACAACCTGTTGCTTCTCTTTAATTGACTCAGCTAGTTGATCTACAAATTTTCCTAACCTCACTTTGAGGAACAATCGGGGCATGCTGTCGATTTCGGAGTTAAGACTGAGTTTTTTCAATAAGAGATTCTTAAGTGGATTGTCGTTTGCACCAGCAAGAATAAATTTCTTGATGAGACGCGTTTCTTCCACTGAAAATTGCGATTGCGTTGGATCATCCTCCGAAGTGATGATAAAGTAACGGTTCTCAAAATCTTTCTCGATAAGGAAATCTACTTCTTCCAAAAGCTTGAGGTAACGGTAGATGGTGCGTTCACTGGTATCAAACCGGTCGGCCATGTGTTTGATGGTCCAATGGCCGGATTTCAGGACGGCTATAATTTGAAAAAGCCGCAACAACTTGGCCTGCGGGATAATGGACTCAGGTTTTTTGCGCTTTGCCTGCCGAAGCGCCGCGAAGGTTGGTGTAACTGTTTTTTTCATGGGCCCTCAAAATACCAATTTTACGGCATTTAGCAGGTTTGACACAAGCTGTCACAGGGCCAGGGTATTTTCGATTCAAACATCAACGACATGGAAACGCTAAAACCAACATCATTGCTTGTGAAATGCCCTCATTGC
This sequence comes from Chryseolinea sp., assembly GCA_035316905.1. Classification (GTDB taxonomy): domain Bacteria; phylum Bacteroidota; class Bacteroidia; order Cytophagales; family Cyclobacteriaceae; genus Chryseolinea. The sequence goes on from DATHIE010000495.1 coordinate 5,764, forward strand.
GGCAATAAATTCTCGCCGGAAGAAGCGATTCAGCACGACTTACGAGATCAGCTTGAAAAGGAGTTTGAGCAACGTCTGCTTGACAACGCCCGAATGTTGACGGATAAGATAAGGAATGAGGAAAAAGAAAGATTTCAAGGACAACTCCAATGTTTGGAGGAAGACCGTAAAGCCAAGTCTGTAAAGTTGAAGGAACTGGAGGATAAAGCATTGTCGGTTGTTGAGCGCGAAAAGCAGTTGAGCGACCGCGAAGAACGTAGCGAGCTTGAAATGAAGAAACGTCTGCTTGAAAGGGAAAAGGTCCTGAAAGAGCAGCTGGAGAAGAACGCCATGGACAAAGCGCTTTTAGAAGTTCGTGAACGTGAACAAAAACTTACCCGGGATCGCGATTCCATGGAGCTGATGTTGAAGAAACGAGTTATGGAAGAAGCGGAGAAAGCGCGAGAGGAGGAAAGAATGAAGAATGCGGAGCTTCAGAAAAAGCTTGACGATCAGGTACGTCTTGTAAATGAAATGAAAAGGAAATCGGACCAGGGAAGCATGCAAATGCAGGGCGAGGTTCAGGAGCTTGCTATCGAGGAATTTCTCCAATCAACTTTCCCCAGAGATATCATCGAAGAGATCGCCAAAGGCAAACGCGGTGGTGATTGTGTTCACATCGTTCGCGACCAATATGCAAATGAATGTGGACGGGTCCTTTATGAAAGTAAGAGAACAAAACATTTCAGTTACGACTGGATCGCGAAGATCAAGGATGACATGAGATTGAAACAGGCAGAGCTCGCTGTGATTGTTACCGAAGCATTTCCGGAAGGCATGACACGATTTGGTCAGTTGGACGGAGTTTGGATCTGTTCTTTTGTGGAGTTCAAGGCCTTGGCGTTGTTACTGAGGAACAACCTTATCCGCATCGGCGAGGTGATGTCGGCGCAGGAAAACAAAGGTGACAAGATGCACATGATATACAGTTATGTTACTGGCAATGAGTTCCGGCAGAAACTCGAGGCGGCGTTTGAATGCTATCACGATATGCAGGAAGACCTCGTTAAAGAAAAGACTTTGTTCACCAGTCAATGGGCTAAGCGCGAAAAAAGACTTCTTAAGGCCATGGAGAACCTTGTGTGTCTTTATGGAGATGTCAGAGGTATCGCAGGGGGAGCAGTACAAGAAATAAAAGCCCTCGAGATGCCCGAGATAAATCTGTTGATGGAAGAATAGAATAGAAAAGAGGGAGGAAATGTATGAGTAGATATTTGAGTGTTGATTGTTGATTTATTGCCTGCCCGCCGAAGCATCTCGCGTAGGAGGGAGTGTTGAGTGTTCTGATCGATCGGATTGAGCAGTTTCTCTACCTTAAAAAAGACACTCAACATTCAACACTTAATAAGTCAACACTCAAGGAGAGCCTGCTTCACATCCCTTATTCCCTTATACTATACCCTATACCTTATACCCTCTTAAACAAAGTTGGCTGAATATAGATAGCGTTAGAAAGCAGCTTTTGCCAGCTGCTTTCTTTTTTTTTACACCTGCGGATAAATCAAAGTCAGGTCAATCCATTACCTTGTATGTGCTTTCTGTAAACTCAGAAATGACAATAACATATGACTAACCGTAGAACCTTTATTAAACAATCTGGCATCGCGGGCGCTGGACTTTTCATCGCACCGAATGTGTTCAGTTTCGTCGGATCACCAAATGAAAAGGTGGTTGTTGGAGTGATGGGAACGAACAGCCGTGGATTTTATCTCGCGAGGATGCTGGCTAAGCTTCCTAATGTAGAAGTCGGATATATCTGTGACGTCGATGAGAACGTGGTGGCAAAATCCATTACGGAAATTGAAAAGGAATCTGGTAAGAAGCCCAAAGGTGTAAAAGATATTCGATCGTTGGTCGAAACCAAGGACATGGACGCACTTGTAATCGCTGCGCCGGATCATTGGCATGCTCCTGCCGCCTTGTTGGGCGTGAAAGCCGGCAAGCATGTCTATGTGGAGAAACCTTGTTCGCATAGTCCTGCGGAAGGAGAAATGCTGGTTGCCGCTGCCGCGAAATACAACAAGCTTATTCAAATGGGAAGTCAGCGAAGATCTTTCCCGAAGGTGATGGAAGGAATACAGGCGTTGAAAGAAGGTATTATCGGTCGGGTATATTTTGCTAAGGGTTGGTACGCTAACGGACGTAAACCCATAGGTGTTGGAAAGCAAGTTGCACCACCATCAAACTTGGATTTTGAACTTTGGCAGGGACCGGCACCACGCAAGCCTTTCAAAGACAACCTCGTGCATTACAACTGGCATTGGTTCTGGAACTGGGGAACGGGTGAAGCGCTTAACAACGGAACGCATGAGATCGACGTAATGCGATGGGGTCTTGGCGTAGACTATCCAACGAAGGTGGTATCCGCAGGCGGCCGTTTTGCATATAAAGATGATTGGGAGACGCCCGATACACAGACCATAACCATCGAATTTCCGAATAATACTGCGATGACATGGGAGGGGAGAAGTTGCAATGACTTCCCCGTTGAAGGTGTGGGTAGAGGTGTGATCTTCTATGGTGAAAAAGGAACGATGGTTATTCCCGGTGGCGACGACTACAAGATTTACGATAATGGCAACAAGCTGATCAAGGAAGTAAAAACGGACATTCAGCAAGCGGATGCGACGAACACTATGGGAATGGGCGAGCGTCTCGATGGTTTGCACTTGACGAACTTTGCTGAGACAATCAGAGGCAAATCAAAGCTTACAATGCCGATTTCAGAAGGACATAAGTCGACGTTGTTGCCCCAGTTGGGTAATATCGCTTACCGGACAGGAAGGACCCTGTACATAGATCCTTCAAACGGTCACATTAAAGATGACAAAGAAGCGTCAAAACTATTTAGCCGTGAATATGAAAAGGGTTGGGAGATGAAGCTCTGATTCCGGGTACCTGGCTACCTGGGTGCCTGGGTGGCTAGGGTAACATTCGCGTTAGCCGCAACATTACGCGCAATTCGGATCAGAGATGACACAAACGGTGAACCGATGAGCGTCCTTTGAAATAAGAATTCGTACAAACATACACACCTGCATTTTATCCGAGTCCCGTAGGGATGAAATATCGGTAGCAACAAAAATTATGCGTAGCCAACAATCCCGTCAGGGATGACACAACGGCCGAACCGATGAGCGTCCATTGAAATACAAATCCAGGCAACCCAGCCACCTAGGCACCTGCGCCTTCCGGCGTATGCTGTTCTTCATTTCGCAATGCATGCGTACAATTGAAAAGAGATCTAAGCTGGTGATACGTCGCCTTCCAGATATGACCCTTATTCACGGTTTTCTTGTCGGGTTGTTTATCAAGCCCGCCCTCAAACCAATCGCCGTATTCATGATCGATAAGATACGTGTCGCAATATTTCCACATCTTCTCAAACTTCTCATAGTAGTTATTTTCGTCATCAGGAAAAAGTTGAGACATCATCAACAAAGTATTAAGTCCTTCTGCCTGTGCCCACCAATTCTTAGTATCATGCGTGATCGTTACGCCGGGTCGATCTTTAAAATAGTATCCTTCGTCGTAAAATCCGCCAGCATCCGCATCCCATCCGTATTTAAGGGCGTGATCAACCATCTTCTTGGCTATACGCAACGTGGTAGTATCATCCTTTAAACCTAAAACATGTGAAGACTCGAGCATGAGGTAAGCAGTCTCTACATCGTGTCCAAAGGAAACATGGTCCAGGCGGTGATGCTTTTCTATTACTGAATCGGCAGAATCACGGAACGATACAGGTTTCCAATCAGGCGTTAAGAAAAGGATCAGATAACCATTCGGATGAGTAATGGTGTCACGAATGAGAAAAAGCATTTCCTGCAGGCGTTCACGCACAAGATTGTCAGGCCATACGCTATACAATTCAGTAAAGGCCTCCAAAAGATGAATAGAACTGTTTTGATCCTTATAACCAGTCTCGGCGACTGAAGGAACAGATGCATCTCTTGGGATAGGGGTACCGTCGCGTTTCATGTGCTGAAAGTATCCCTTTTGCTGTGGATCGTGGCTGTGTTTTTCTAACCACAAGAATGCTTCCTTGGCCAGTGCCAGGGCTGCAGTGTCTTTTGATGCTTTATAATATGCGGAAAGACCGTAGATACCGAATGCATTTCCGTATGCCGTCTTTTCTTCGCCCGAATTGGACTTCGGATTTCCTTTTTTGTCTACAAGTGTATGAAAGCCTCCGAATTCCTTGTCCCACATCTTGTCGCGAAGGAACATAAATCCATGCTTGGCGCTTATGAGGTAATGACTCGTTTCAGGATACAGTTCCGCTGCCTTCGAATTACTCCAGATGTGGCGAGCCTGTGAAACGATCATTTTGTCCTGCGGACCCGTTGGCTTGAAGTCGTAGGTAAACGTGCTCAGAAATCCGCCGTCTTCCTGATCGACCGATTGAGGATACCATTTATCCAGCACTTCCGTTCGCGCATGTTTTTCTATTACATCTGCCAACTGAGCGCGGTCAGCATGCGTCTCCTTAGTTTCCTTGCTGGTACAAAAGGAAAACAGGATGGCCAACGAGGCGAGGAGCAGGAAACAAGGGCTTCTTTGCATAACAGTTATCGTAGTCAAATTTTGTGGAAACTATGCAAGACTGGCGTCTAATGTTACAGATGTGTTGAGCAGTTTTGAGACAGGACAGTTCGCCTTGGCGTCTTGTGCACAAGCATCGAATTTTTCTTTGCTTATTCCTGGAATCTTTGCTTTTAATACGAGCTCAGACTTTGTGATCGTACCATTATCAATGGTAACAAAACATTCCGTTGCCAGTTCATCTGGAGCAAATCCTGCTTCAGCGAGAATGAAGGCCAACTTCATACTGAAGCAACCCGAATGAGCCGCGGCAATGAGTTCTTCAGGGTTGGTTCCGATGCCTTCAGCAAACCTTGAACCCGCTGAGTATTGTGTCTTATTCAAAACCGTGCTTTGTGTCGTGAGGTGTCCTTTTCCGTCCTTACCTGTGCCGGTCCATACTGCTGATCCTTTTCTTCTCATGTCTTTATTTGATTTAGAGGTTTGAACAATTTTTCATGTGCTAGAAAGATACTAAAATACGGTGAAGTCAAAAGAGTAAAAGAACTGATGGGCACTGCGGGCTATCCCTTACGCTAGCGGACGGATGACGGTTTAGGCAAAAAATAAAAAGGCCCCACATTTTGACGCCGGGCACTGAATCAACTTCTTGGAAATTACATTTTAGAAGTAAGCTGTTCCCTTCCATGCCCTATACCTTATACCTTATACCTTATACCTTATACCTTATACCCTTATCCCAAGAAGTGCATTGTTAATCAGTTTTTGAAAAATAATTATTTGATTCGGGGCGCAAACTTAGACGCTTTTTTATGACAGCAATTTTTTTCTCCGGCCAGCCTGAATCCCGAAAAAGTTAACGTTCCGTCATTTTGATTTTTGTTCAGAGCTCTGCAATGTATGGTCAAACAGGTAATGCTCGTTGCAAAGCGCGTTGAACGTTGTTGAACTATCATAGTTTTTGATCAGACGGATACTTCAAAGAGAAACACACGTAGTTTGAGGGATGCGATTAGATTCTAAAGGACCAAAAATAGCTCCTGCAATCGTTTTCTTGGCGAATTTTGCGTAATATAGATGTATACTTTACACTTTATAATTATTTTGGCGTTGCGAGGGATTTAACAAAGAAATAACTCTACAACTTTTTAAACGACCTAGATCCGGACCTAATGATGGTTAAGCTGAGGGAATACTCCGACGAGGCGCTGTTAAGATTATTACGGCAGAACGGGCTTGAAGCCTTTGAGGAAATCTACCGCCGTTATTGGAAAAGATTATATTCAATGTCATACAAACGCGTTCAATCACGCGAGATCGCAGAAGAACTGGTACAGGATATTTTTACAAGCCTCTGGGTGGGTAAAGACAAAACGTTAATCGACAATCTTTCTGCATACTTGTTTTCTGCCATTAAGTATAAGGTGATCAATCACCTCGCAAAGGAGTTGTCGAGAAAGACCTATGCGGATCAGCAGCTTGCTGTCGCAAGTAGAGACAATTCCACCGAAGAAACAGTACTGCTCGATGACCTCGAGGGAGCCTTGCAGGAAGCAATCGGAAAACTGCCGGCAAAACGTCAAATGATCTTCAAGCTCCATCGCCAGGAGAATCTTTCCATAAAGCAGGTTGCTTCACAATTGGGCATTTCGGAAAAGACCGTCGAAAACCAATACGGCAAAGCAATGAAAATGCTAAAGCTTAACCTGAAACACTTCATTTGATCGGCTTCCAACCCAGCCATTCCACTCGCGTGCCCGTACCCACGGATAACGGATAACAGATAACGATTTGAAGTGAGCTAACTCCTGCTGGCCGACAAATTATTCAGAGCAATCAAAACATTGTAAAAAAATTATTTACCCACAGTGGGGGGAAAGCTGTTTCCACCTGACTTACTCTATTGAACCCTAAATCGATTGAAGTTTCGTTTGGGGCAAAAATGTCCGAAGCAATGGAAAAGGAACACCTCTCTAAACTTCTTAAGAAGTAC
>DATHIE010000496.1:0-3284 GCA_035316905.1 Chryseolinea sp.
AGCTCAACTGGATAGAGCATCAGATTTCTAATCTGAGGGTTCGGGGTTCGATTCCCTGCCGGATCACTTTTAGAAAACCAATGAAGTGGCCAAAAAGCACGGAATTGGTTTTTTTGTTTGGAAGAAGAAGTTTACCCGCCTTGTGTGCTTTCTGTTAGTTGAAAATAAAGTAAGTGATTGACATCACTTTATGAAAAGGATGTATGAATTTGGCGGGGATTCCCTGCAGGATCACAAGTTTACAAACCAAACCATTCATGGGCTCACCCCGACGTGTCGGGGTGGGCTTTTTTGTTGGTCAGGTATATCAAAACGTACATAGACTCTCGTATTGAAAGTGAGCAATTCGGGAGCAAAATGGCTTTTCGAACCTGCTCCCGAATTATCTTCAAACGAGTTCATTGTCAAGTAGTTCAGTACTTGAACATCTTGATTGCAAAGTAACATCAAAGGTATTTTAAACTTTTAAATGTTACAGTTTATGAACAAAACAATCAAAGTTCTTTTCATGCTGAGGACACGCTCGAATTATGCAGGTGGACCAGCACCAATTTACATGCGGCTAACTGTCGATGGTCATCGATTCGAAGTAGCCACACAACGGGAAACTGATCCTGATAAATGGGACCATAAAGCCTGCCGAGTCGTTCGATCAAAAAAGGAAGAAACACGAGAGCTCAATAATTATCTCGACATCCTTCAATCAAAAGTTTTCGACGCACAGCGTGACCTAGTGAGCAAAGGTGTTGAAATCACTGCCGGAAGAATTCGGAATTTATTGTTGGGCGAGAATGATGACAAGAAAACACTTCTTGATGTTTACAGACAACACGTTAAAGAAGTAAAGGAGCTTGTTGGGAAAGATTATGCGGAAGGTACGTTGAGGAGATTCAAGTCATCGCTAGCCTCTCTTGTCGCATACTTGACGCACAATGGGAAAACCGACATTTTGTTAAGGGAACTCAATCATCCATTCGTTACCGGTTATGAAGTGTTTTTGAAATCCGTTCGCAATGTTGGGCACAATACAGCTATGGGTAACATCAAGAAACTAAAAAAGATTATAAACCTGTGCATTGCCAATGACTGGATCGATAAGGATCCGTTCATAAACTATAAAATAAAAATACGCGATACGAACAGACCCTTTCTAGTGCAGGACGAATTGAATCGAATCGTAAACCTAAAGATTTTAACCGATCGCCTTTCCCGCGTTCGCGACATTTTTATGTTTTCTTGTTATACGGGACTTTCCTACGCCGATGTTCAAAAATTGAGACAATCGGATCTTGTAATCGGTCACGATGGCGAAAAATGGATCCATACCGAACGTGTTAAAACGGACGCAGCAACCCGGGTCCCCCTCCTACCCGATGCTATGAAGATCATTGAAATGTATAAAGATCATCCGCAATGTGTTAACAAACGGACGCTCTTACCTATAATGAGCAATCAGAAAATGAATGAGTATTTAAAGGAGATTGCTGATCGGTGTGAGATTAACAAGAAAATGACGTTTCATACTGCGCGACATACCTTCGCTACTACCGTTACTCTGACAAATGGAGTTCCGATGGAGACGGTAAGTAAGATGCTTGGTCATAAGACGATAAGAACAACGCAGCAGTATGCGAAGATTTTAGATCAGAAGGTGAGTGAGGATATGAAATTGCTTAAGGAAAAACTTCAAATCATGAAATAGGTCCTAAGGCTGACATACCTGGTAACAATACGCATTGGCTTCTTTAGTTGTGTGCTCAGAAGTTGAAGGCTTCAGCTAGTTATTTGCTAAAAGCATCAACGCCTCGATCTCGCCGACCGAGAAAAAACTGATTTGACTCGAAGAGAGTTCAAAAGAAAAAAATCTTTGCCAACTAGGTATAAACTGTGTAGTTTCTCTTTTGCATTTCAAAGAATATTGATCCTAAGAAGCACAAAAAATTCATTTCATGTTCTATCGCAACTTGAAATGATTAAAAAAGCTATTGTATCAATACAAGATAATACAACCATGCCCTACGAGGTAGTCACACAAGATGATCTCCAAAAATTTCGTCTGCGGTTGTTGGAGGATTTAACACGCATGTTGTCAGGCACGATACAGCCACAATTAAATAAAGAGTGGCTGCGAAGCTCAGAGGTGAGAAAGATACTGGGTATCTCCAACGGCACATTGCAAAACCTGCGTATCAAAAATATTCTGCCTCATCGCAAGATTGGTGGACTTATGTACTACAAGTACCAGGATATCCTTAGGATGTTGGAAGGTGACGAAACAAAACGTAGTGGCTTTGGAAAGGCAACTTGAGGCCCTTTGCTACTTCATAAATCAGGCAGCTTCAGATGTACGTCTGAAGCCCACTCATACATCGTTGTACTTGGCTTTGTGTCATTCGTGGGTGACTAGCGGATTCTCAAATAAATTCAATATCTCAAGGCGAAAGCTAATGAAGGCGGCGCATATCAAATCAATTGCTACCTATCATAAAGTTGTCTGTGAACTTCAGGACTTCGGCTATATATATTACCTACCTTCATACCACCCTGAGAAAGGAAGTCTCGTGAGTTTACGAGATGTTTCACTACCGATAACAAATTGAATAATCGCCCTAGCACAGTATTCTCGGTTGATTGAGAGACACAATAAAATCTTTATGTTATGGGAAAGAAAAAGTCATTCTACAAAAAGAATTAAAGCCATTTTTAAAAAGTAATCAAACATTCCTTTCAGTTTTAGCGCGCTAACGCCGACCGTAGCACAAGACAACACCAAAAAATATTTAATGATTGGTGGTGCCATTGTACTAGCGGGAGGAACGTTGTACCTGGTCACGCGTAAGAAAGGGAAAGGAAAGTAATGGACTTTCTTGGCATCACGCCGGTGGAATGTAAGAGCGCTTTTGCAGCTGGAGACATGGCGTACTACAACGCGCAAGGTTGTACCGAAACGGCTGCCATCGATCAGCTGTTAGCGGCAAAGAAAAGCGAAATTAATTTTAAGACCTGGGCGCTTGTCGGTGGTGGCGTGTTGGTCGCTGGAATTGTTATATACTTATCAGCAAAGAAAAAGAAATGAAAAATGCACTACTCATTGGCGGCGGTGTGATCATCATCGGTGGCATTGCTTACTATCTGTATTCAAAAAAGAAAGCAGCGTCGGACGCGGCCGTGGCGCAAGGATCACCGTCATCGACTGGCTTGCCAGCACCACCACAACAATTAACACCCCCATCCCCCACAGCGACAGCGACTGCACCTGGAGCCAGGCAAATGATGTGGAAAGA